>JAJQDG010000155.1 GCA_021202305.1 Candidatus Gastranaerophilales bacterium | reverse complement strand
TAACGGTAAAAATACAGAAGGTTCAGATAGATTCAGGTTTTTATACTGTCCGAATACCCAAACAAGCTGGCTAAAAACAGGACAGGTTATTCCATATCAGCTAAAATCGACAAAAACGCGCGCTCAGGCATTAGCTCTATGTAAAGACAGCGGAATATATTGCACGGGGTTATTATTTTTTGACAATTGGGAATTTAAAAAGGATTATCCGTATAAGATATAAAATTATCCCGTAAATAAAACAAAAAATGATGAAACGCACCCTGTTAAAAGAATTAAAATTTGTAAATTCGTATAGAATTTAAGTTTTTTGTAGCTTGCAATATTTCCTATTAAAAAGGGCGTAAGTGCAAAAATTATATAAGGAACATACTCCATTTCCCCAAAAATAATTCCTCCCGTAAAAACAAAAATACTTGATAAAAGATAAAAAAACATACATATTGCAAGAAAAATAGCATACGCGCTTTTTTGACAAAGGGGTACATTTTTACCAAATAAAAAAATGCAGCCTATCAAAAATGAAACCAAAAATATAAACCCTGTTATAAAAAAAAGAGCTAATAAAATTTTCATATAACGCTCATCCTTTTTCTTTCAAAATGTTTGACTCCGTCTGTTTGCGATAAAAATTCAATTGTTTTTTTATATACATATTCTTTTTCGTTATCATACAGAATCAGGTGGTAACTGTTATTCAATATTATTTTTTGCCTGTGAACAGAAGACACATTTTTGTAAACAAAATCAGCACTTTTTCTGCTTGTTAAGTCATCTTCCGCTGAATGAAAAATAATTATCGGCGAATTTATTTCTTTTATTGAACATCGTACTTTTTTTGAAAGGGTTAAAAGCTCTCCTATGGCGCTCAGGGGATAATTATCAAGCGCAACGGTATTATTTTGCATTAATCTGGCGATTTTTTTTCTTACAAAAAGGTTTTTTATGCCGAAGGGTTCTCTTTCCATAAAAGTGTAATAATATTTTATAATCGTATTTAACCCTAAGGGAAGTAAAAAATCATACTTAGGAACGCTCCACCCGTCAAGATATAGGGTTGTTGAAAGACAGATAATTCCTGTTATTGTGTTAAATTTTTGAGCAAGAAAAAGCGCCAGAACTGCACCCAGACAAAGCCCGCCCACATAAAAATTTTCGTAATATCCGCGCAGCGAGCGATATTTTTCAGATACAAAGTTTGTCCAATCGCGATATTTTACGTTATATATATCAATTTCATGACTGCCATGCCCCGGCAGACAAAAGCAAAATACGTCATATCCTTCTTCGTATAAAAATTTTGCATATTTTCTAAGCTCAAAAGGGCTGCCCGTTAACCCGTGAAAAAGCATAACGGCGCTTACGGGGGAGCGTTCATGAATTAATTCAATATCAAGAGAAAGCATTATTTTTCACCGGCTTTCTTGAAAAGCTGCGCTAAAAGCTCTATTGCCATATCTATTTCTTCATCCGTTATGGTAACAGCAGGTACAATAGTTATGACATTTTTATAGTATCCTCCGTTATTAAGCACTATTCCGCATTTTTTGCCTTTATAAAAAAGGTTTCCCTTTAATCCTTCTTCAATAATAAAATCGCACAGCTCTTTATCCGGCGTAATGCGGTCATTTTTTGTACATTCTATCCTGAGCGCCAGTCCAAGCCCGTCTACATTTCCTATGGTTTTAAAATTTTTCATTAAATATTTTAATCCGGATAAAAACCTTTCGCCCTTCCTTTTTATTTCTTCTTCAAGGTTTTTTGTTTCTTCAAAAATGCACATAACTTCATATCCGGAACATGTACCTATCGGATTAGAAGAATATGTTGAATGGGTGCGCCCCGCAGGCCAAATTTTCGGGTTTATATATTCTTCTTTTGCCCAGAGTCCGGATAAGGGGTTCATCCCGTTTGTTAAAGATTTGCCAAAAGTTATAACATCGGGTGTTACATCAAAATGCTCAATAGACCAGAGTTTACCTGTTCTATACATTCCCATTTGAATTTCATCAACAATAAGTTTAATATTAAACTTATCCAAAACCCGTTTTAATTCTTTGAAATATCCTTTTGGCGGAATTATGTACCCCCCTGTTCCTTGTATGGCTTCCATTATAAAAGCGCCGTATTCGCAGGATTTGCTATTCGGGTTATATACGGATTTATATTCATTTTCAAACAGTTTTTCAAACATTTTTACGCAATAAAAATTACAATCTTCGCATTTTTTATCATAGTGGCACCTGTAACAGTACGGAAACGGAATAAAATACGCCCTATCGCCAAAATGCCCGAAATTTTCTCTGTATCTAAAGCTTGATGTAACCGAGCTTGCCCCTATTGTACGCCCGTGATATCCGCCCATAAAAGCAAAAAGTGCGTTTTTCTTTGTGTAGTTTCTGATTAATTTTATTGCATCTTCAGTTGCCTGCGCCCCGCCAACATTAAAATGAACTCTGCCCTTTTCATTAAACCGTTTAATATTTGCCTGTGCGATTTTTTGAGTTAGTAAAACCTTATAATCATATAAAAATCTGGAAGCAATTTGCGGCATTGTATCAAGACAATTTTTAACCGCATTTACAATTCTTTCATTGCGATATCCGAGGTTGCAGGAAGCATACCACATTTGTAAATCAAGATAGGGAATATTTCCTGTATCGTACATATAGCTTCCCAAACATCCGGAAAAAATTTTAGGATTTTTTGAATAATGAACCGTATCTCCAAATGATGAGTATTCATCATCAATTTCTCTGATTTTTTCATCCGTTATTAATGCTGACACCATTTGCTGCATTGAAATTCTCCTTATTTGCTGCATTTATGATGTCTTGAAAGGTTTTGTAGGGGAAATAACTAACGTTTTCTTTTTTGCAAAATATTTCAAGACTGTTCTTAGCAAACAATAAGGAAGCATGTTTTGCAATGCACCTGTCGGACAATCCGTCTCCTATATAGATATAATCCTTTGCATACTTTCGGGCTACTCCGCATTTACAGCAGCCTGAACCTATCTTGCAATTTTGTTTATAATTCGGGTGAAGATTTTTAAATTTTAGATATCCGTTTTCTTCTTTAATTTCAAGAGTATTTGCCCAAATAGGAACATTGACTCCGTATTTTTTTAAAACAGTTTTTATAAAAATATCAAAGCCGTCAGATAAAATTATGATTTTTTTATTTTTTTCTTTTGCAATTTCATAAAAATCAATAAAAGATTCATCTATTTGAATAGAATTTATA
>JAJQDG010000160.1 GCA_021202305.1 Candidatus Gastranaerophilales bacterium | reverse complement strand
ATAGCAGAATTTGGATAATTTTCAAAAAACTCATATAAATCAGATTCGGGTTTTTCATAGCAAAATGGAATTTTAAAAACAAGCGATCTAGAAACAATTGTCGGAAGAATATTTTCTCTGGTATCTGTCAAAAATATAAAACTTACTTTATCCGGCGCTTCTTCTGTTGACTTTAAAAGTGCATTTGCTGCCTGCACCTGCAAAATTCCGGAATTTAAGGGCAAAAACTGCCGGTTTTTCAAATCTATCCTGTAACCTGCATTAAAATATTTTTCTTGTTTTTTTTCTGATGTCGGTTCACTTGCTGCATTAGAAAAAATAAAAAATCTGTGATAATCAGAAGTTTCCCTGATAAGTGATGTAATTTTTTCAATTTGCTTAACGGAAATTACTGTATTTGAACTGTCCTCTTTAAAATCGAGCGGCGTAACACTTATTACACAGGGGTGTTTGCCTTCTTTTATCCATTTGCAATTTGTGCAATTACAGTTGAAATCGTCAGAATTATTTTCACAATTTAAAATTCTGGCAAGTTCAAGCGCAAAAAAATAGCCGTATAGAATGTCTTGACCTTCAAAAATAATACTTTGCGGAAAGCGTTTTTTAGTTTTAAAAAAGGTTTCAAAATATTCATAAAGAAAACTGTTTTTAAAAATTTCATTTATCATGTTAAAACAGCCTCCATTATTGCGGCAAGCGGCTCTTTTTCGCCGATTTTAATTTCATATTCCGCTTTTGTAAGATTTAATTTAAGCTTGACTAAGCGATTTATATTAATATTTTTAATCTTATTTAAACTTATTTTTACTGCATATTCATTTTGTCCGGTTTTTTTTGCTATTTCGCTAAAGGGCAGATTTGAGTATATTTTTGTATTTAAAATTCTGGTAAACCCGCTTTGCAAAAATGCCAGAATTTCAAGGATGTGCGAATAAAAAAGCATATTTGAAATTTCAGAAAAAAATAGGTCAGATTTATTTTCAAGAACTAAATCAATTAAGGAAAAAACATTTCTCGAAACGGGATAAATATTTTCAACATTTTTTTTATCAATATTTTTTTGAGGATAAATAAACAGTTTCAAGCGTTCAAAAGCATTAAAAACATCTCTGAGGCTTGTACCTGTTCTTGAAATTATTTCTTTTATAACATTATCACCCGCATTTAGTTCTAATTCTTTCAGCATTTGTCTTGCAATGGGGAGAACCTTATAATCTTCGTAGGGTTTAAATGCTTGAAATTCTTTAACCTTCCCGTATTTTTGAACAGCTTTATATATTTTTTTTCTCTGGTCGGGTTTTTTCTTTTCATCTCTTGGAATTTGGCAGACTAAAATAATATGGATTTTGTCCGAAACGTTTGATAGAGCTTCTATTAATTCATCTGTTTCTTTATCTTCAAGTTTAATTTTCTTTCCGCTTTCAAGAAAATATTTATCGGCTTTTATAATATAAACACATTCTCCAAATATCAAAGGCTGCGCCCTTAAAATAAAAATTAAGTCGCAAAATTCTGGATTATCAAATATTCTATAATTCAAATCGGAAAAATTTCCGCATAGAACATTATTTTTTATTTCATTAATATCTTTTTCGATTAAATAATCTTCATCGCCCCAAAATAAAGATACAGGAATCAATTTTTTCCCTTTAGAATATATTACTCTGAGCAAAAAATGAAATCAACACTAAAACAAATTTAAAAAATCTTAATTCTCTACTTTAAAAATAAGAATAAATTGTGTATAATTAATTTATTCCGACAGTTCAAGAAGGATTACACTTTTAGTTTAGAAACGGAGAAAATTTTATGCACATTCATGTAAACGGGCGCAACGTTGAAATTACAGATGCTATCAAGGCTTATGCAAAAGAAAAACTCGGCAAAGTATCGGCACATTACGATCAAATTCAAGCCATTGATATTATATTGACTGTAATTAAGAATCCTTCCGTACCCGATTCTCACATTGCAGAAGTCAACTGCAAACTTTTAGGCGACATGATTAGAGTAGAAGAAAAAGCAGAGTCAATGTATGCCACCATCGACCTTATTTCAGATAAGCTTGAAAGACAGGTAAGAAAATACAAGGAAAAAAATGCCAAAGCAAAAAATAATACAGAATCAATCAGAACCGCAGTAAATCCCGATGAATAGCCTTTAATTATAAATAAAACAATTTAAGCCCGCTTTTTTGTGTAAAAAGCGGGCTTTTAAATCCCCCTCCCCGGCAATATTATTAACCATAAAAGAATTATAGAATTAATTCAAAAGATAATTTTAAAACGAGGAGGAACTATGACATCAACTTTATTAAAACCCATAAAGGTAATAATCGTAGAAGATTATAAACTGACAAGAACAGGACTAAAATGTGCGCTTAATAATTATGAAGAAATTGAAGTAACAGGCGAATTTGAAACGGCAGAAGATGCCCTGAAAAATATTGAAAGAAACCGCCCTGATGTCGTTATTATGGATTTAGGGCTGCCCTTTATGAACGGACTTGAAGCCACAATTAAAATTGTAGAAAATTTCAATAAAAAAGAAAACGGAAACAATATAAAGGTAATTATTTTAACGTCGCATGACAGAGAGGAAGAAGTAATTGCATCTCTTGGCGCCGGTGCAACTGGATATTGTATGAAAGATATTGACCCCGATGCACTAATAGAAGTTATAAAGCAGGTAAATGACGGAGCCTGTTTTCTTGACCCGAATATATCAAAAACCGCGCTAAAGCTGTTTCCGCGTCCGGAAAACACACAACTGGTATACAAGCAGGAAACAAAAGACGATAAGGGACACCTGACAGATAGAGAGCAAGAAGTTTTAAGGCTGCTTGTAAAAGGTAAATCAAATACTGAAATCGCATCGGAGCTTATTGTTTCGGTACATACCGCAAAAGCGCATGTATGCTCAATTTTGCAAAAATTATGCGTGGATGATAGGGTGCAGGCAGCAGTAAAAGCAATTAAAGAAGGATTAGTAGAAGATTCATAAAGAGGATGCTGACAAAAATTTTAATTTTGCCGCAAACTCAAATTGATTTTTCTAAAATAGGGCATTCACTTGCAATTAAACAATCGCTGCCAACCATTTTTACTAATTCTAAAGTGTGAGCGTGCGGGAAAAATTTTAAATTAACTCAGACTTTTATAATAATCAAACAAAATATACAATTTAGATAAATCTATTAGAAATGTATTGATAATATTTCCGCATTAGTAATTAGAGTGCAGCAATTAAAACTATTAGAAATA
>JAJQDG010000067.1 GCA_021202305.1 Candidatus Gastranaerophilales bacterium | reverse complement strand
TTGCAGTATTATCCAATATTTTCAAATTTGAATATTTGAGATTTTTTCTTTCAATCTCGTCAATGTAGCGATCCATAGAATATTTTGAAGGCATATTGTTAATTGCGGCTGCAATATAAGAAAATTCCATTTTGTCGTTTGAAACGGAACGCTCAATACTGTCAGCTATATATTTAGAAATTTGGGTTACGCTATAGTTCAATTCCTTGCGGACAGATTGCTGCGACACATTTGAAATAATCAGCCCGATTGTAACAAAAGGCACAATTACGGCAAAAAGTACAACAATAATTATCTGTTGAACAATACGAAGCCTTTTCAATTTTCCTCCGCAGCACCAAAAGGCGTCAGCTTGTAGCCCACATTTGTTACCGTGTGCAAATATTTAGGATTTCTTGAGTCTTCTTCTATTTTTTGTCTTAAACCGCCGACATGCACCCTGACCATTCTAACATCTTCATCAGAACCGTACCCCCAAACTTCATCCAATAAGACCGCAAGTGATACCGGTTTATTCAAATGCTGCATCAGGCAATACAAAATTTCAAATTCTGTCGGCGTTAATTTTGCTTTTTTATCTAAAACCATAACTTCCAAACTGTCTGCAAGAATTTGAATATCTCCGGCACGCAAAATTTCTTTTTCGGGAGATTGCGAAGATTTTACATTTCTTCTTAAAAGCGCCCTTGTACGCAGCAGCACTTCTTGAATTTCAAACGGCTTAACCAAATAATCATCGGCACCCACATCAAAACCTTCGGTTTTATCCTGCAGACTGCCCTTTGCAGTGAGCATAAGAATGGGAACATCGGGTTTTACCAGCCTTATATTTTTGCATACATCATACCCGTTCATTTTTGGCATCATTACATCCAGTATAATAAGGTCATAATCATTTTCAAGAGCCTTTTTAAGGGCAGTTTCACCGTCCTGTGCGCTGTCTGTGATATATCCTGACGATTGAATATCAAAAACCAATAGATCCCTTATTTGATCATCATCATCTGCAATTAATAATCTCGGATTTGTATTCATTTCAGCTCCTTTTGTCTGATTTTAGCGCAATAAAAGCAAGAGGAGCAAAAATCAAGCCTGCTGATATTTGAAACAAAAATTCGTCCGGAAATTTAAATGCAATAACCGCGGCAAAAAACATGGAACCTGAAAATAAGATAGGAAAAAGTCCGGATGTAAAAAAAACCGCAAATAAGGAAATAAACCCTGCAATTGTCCAATAGTAATACGTTTCCATATAAATCAGTATATGACCTTGAAAATTTTTGGTCAATAAAAAGTTTCCTTTGAAAAAATAGCGCAAATAGATATTTCATATTGCAAAAAGGTTTTACATGCACTATAATTATAACGTGAGTTGTATGTAAATATTTGTAAACTTAAATGCAATTTAGGGGCAATATTTTTCATTCAGGAACCTTGTATTCCATGTAAACAAAAGATGTTTGTTAGATGTAGTTATAAAGAAGGGGAAAAAAATGAGTCCGATAAGTTTTGAAGGTTCTTCACCAGCAAAAAACATTGGTAGAGCTGCAGGCGTAGTTGCAGGCGTTGCCGCTGCAGGCAGTTTGGTTTATGCCGCTAAGACAGGTAAAGGCGATACTTTTGTTAAAAAAGTCGGCAACGGCTATCAAACACTCGGCAGCAAAATTGCTAAAAAAGCAGGCGAAGCTACAGAATGGGTTAAATCAAAGCTTCCGAAAGCAAAAGAAAAAGCTGCTGAAGCAGTTGATGATGTAGTTGATGATGCTCAAAGCGCAGCTGGAAAATTGGCTGACGACGTTCAAGCAGCAGCTCCGGTGAAATAATTAACGGCGCTAAGGTCAAAGCCTGAAAAACAGTTAAAACGTTCAATAATTTAAAAAGAAAGCGGCTAAAAAGCCGCTTTCTTTTTTGTAAAATGCACAACAAAGCCAAAAGCAGCTTTTGCGCGTTTTGGTTTTTAAGATATCTTCAAAAGATATTTTTTGCTGACATTATAAAGGAACGTGTAATTTAATTTTTTCCCAGGTTAAAAGATAATTCCAGTATGCTCCGTACACTTTTTTAATATACATTCTGGTTTCGGGGTACGGAATTGTTTCTACAAAAATATCAAAAGGTAAAAACGGACTTTTTTCAATCCAGTTTTTAACGGCATTGGGCCCTGAATTATATGATAAACCGCATAAAGGTTCATTATTTGAAAAAATATCTGACAAATATGCAAAATATTTTGTACCCAATTGGATATTAAAATTAACATCGGTTAATTCATCTGTAGTTAAACTTTTGCCAGCAATCATTTGCGCAGTCGGCATCATCAACTGCATTAGTCCGAAGGCTCCCGCTTCACTTTTAATTTGAGAATTAAAATGGCTTTCTTCTTTAATTAAAGACAAAATTAAATAGGGGTTAAGTCCTCGTCTTTGCGCCCAGTAATTTATTTCTTTTGAATAGTAAATAGGATAAGCCAATTGCCATACAGGATTATTTCTTTTTAAGGGAATTTCCGATTGTTTTATATAATCTCTTGCATAAACACTGGATAGCGCTTTATTATTTTTTTTGTATTCAATCCAGCTTTTTATAAGTAAATCATTAATTCTGAAATCATCAAAGGGTTTAAAATCACTTGTATTTGCAAAATTAATAAAAAATGCCGATAAAGTTTTATCGTCCTGATACGGAAATTTAATTTCATCAGGATAAACTATTTTATCGCCGCTGACATTTGGAAATTTTTTACCGCTCAGATTTTTATATGCAAGATATGAATAATAACTGCCCGTATAATCTTCCAAAAGCTTGTTCACCTGTTCTTTATAGGTAGAATCCGCTGTTTTCTTTTTTAAAAGTGCAACAAAATATAAAACCAAAGGAGTATCATCGCCTTTATATAAGGCAAGATGTTTTTTCCCGTATTTTAGGGCAAGGGGCGTTTTATTTGCTTTAAGTGCATCGAGAAAAAGTTCAAAAAGAAGCTCCGGCGCATATTTTGAACCCGAAAAAGAATCAACAAATTTAGCTTTATATTTTGCGGCATTCGGGTTTTTTGCAATATTTGAAAGCTTAAAAAGCGCAACCCCCCTTAATCTTATATCATAAGCGTTTTTATAAATATCCTCAAGTGCGTTAACGGCATCATCCGGAGCATATTTTATATAAATTGAAACAGCCTGATTTAACATATCTTCATCGTATTGAGAGTTGTCAAAAGTAAACCCCTTTTTTGCAACTTTTATTACATTTTGAGGAGAATTTATTTTATCTAATAT
>JAJQDG010000186.1:2612-3279 GCA_021202305.1 Candidatus Gastranaerophilales bacterium | reverse complement strand
ATAATATCTTTTTGTTTGATATTGGTGATATTTAAAGTCAGAGAAAAAAATTACATTTTAAAAATCATTTTAACTGTTTTTATGCTTGTTTTTTTAACAATTGGAATATGGAACTTATTTAAGATTAATGAAACATATATGGATGTTAAAAATAAAATTCATAATCAGCAAATTGACTATAGCTCTATCTATAATTTAAGCAAAGAAAAAAACGTTATCATAATTATGCTTGATAAAGGTATAAGTTCATATTTGCCTTTGATTTTTGACGAACGCAAGGAGCTGAAAAAAATATTTACAGGATTTGTTTATTATCCAAATACGGTATCTTTTGGCCCTAATTCAATTTCTGCATATCCGGCTTTAGTCGGCGGATATGATTACACTCCGTTTGCTTCTCAAATGCGAAGTATGGAAAAATGTCAAAAAAAACATGACGAAGCAATGCTGTTTTTACCTTTAATATTCAAAAATAACGGCTGGAATATTACCGTAACAGATGCGCCGGTCGGGCATTATCAATATATTACGCCTAATGAGATGTTTGATGAAAAAGGAATTGATTATAAAAATATACTTGTAAATTCAACCGGCGATATATATGAAAATGAATATTTGAATAAAAAAAATACTCTGTATTTTTCACTCGTATAAAGAAATCTGTTGT
>JAJQDG010000186.1:0-2602 GCA_021202305.1 Candidatus Gastranaerophilales bacterium | reverse complement strand
AATTTTTGTATAAAAACGGATCTTATCATAATTTATTTATAAAAGGATTGAAAATAAATCAGCGCGTGATTAATTTTTATTCTCAATTATTCTATTTGCCGAAATTTACAAAATTCAATTCAAAAAAGCCTGCTCTGGTTATTATATATACTGCACTGACCCATGAACCCAGAATTTTAACCCCGCCTGATTACGAACTTTTGTCAAAAAGAAAAAATAAAAAAACAACGGAGGAATACGATAAAACAAAAAATCTGTTTTTATCATTAAATACTGATTCTTTTGCGCATTATAACGTAAATGCAGCAGCATTTATTTTGTTAGGCAAATTTTTAAACTGTTTAAAAGAAAATAACGTATATGACAACTCGCGTATAATTATTGTTTCTGACCATGGAAGCCGTACCAATAAAATAAATAATCCTATAAAAAATATTGATTTTGCAATAGGAAACAATCCGGTATTATTTGTTAAAGATTTCAATGCTAAGGGCGAATTTAAAACTTCTGATATGTTTATGACGAATGCCGATGTAGCCGAAATTGCGCTTGATAAAGTTATAAATAATCCAATAAACCCCTATACAAATAAACCGATTGCAAAATTTGATAAAACGAAAGGTGTATGGGTTGTAACCGACACATGCTATGAATGGTCGCATATTCAATTAAACAGAACCAAGCCGATTAAAGATGAGTATAAAGTTTCACACTTCAAAGGCGGCGATATTTCAAAAAAAGAAAACTGGTCAAATGAAATAAAATATGGAGAAATTAAAAAAATATTTGAAAATGGTTCATATTATTAAAAAAATTTCTTTAGACGCTTTATAAATTTGGAAATCGCCCTTATGAAAATTTATTCGGTCAGTATAAATAAACAATTGTCAAATAATGCCCAACACGATAACTCTAAAGAAAAAACATGCTTTTTTTCTTCATTTGGCAATTCTTCCCCCGCACTGGATATTTCTGCTGTATACAACCTTTCTTTTATGGGCGCTAAAGGCTGCCCCGTATATGCAATTTCAGCTGACGGAAATTATCAAAAATTTAATTCTCAAAAAGAAGCTGCTGATGCGCTTGGTGTATATACAAGCGCAATTTCCGCCTGCCTTGCCGGCAGACATTACAGTACGGGCGGAATGTCTTTTGCAAGGGCAAAAGACGTAGAAATTAAAAATGAGAACGGTACAACTGAAATTGATGATGAAAAAATAAAAGAATATGTAAAATATTTGAATTATGCAGGTGTATATTTAATAAGTCAAGATGGTAGCTATAAAAAATATAATTCTCAAACAGAAGCAGCAGAAGAATTAGGAGTTTTGCCTTCCTCGTTTTCTAAATGTTCAAAAGGTATTTTAAAAATAGGCAATGTTTGTGCAATAAAAGCTTTTGATTTTGAAGTTGAAAACAAAGACGGTACAACCGGTATTAAAAAAGATGTTCTTGAAAAATGTACGGAAGAATTGGGATATACAACTGTTTATTTTATAAAGCAGGACGGCAGCTATAAAAAATATAATTCTCAAACAGAAGCAGCAGCGCAAATAGGGGTTTCAGCTTCTGCAATATCTAATGCAATTTCCGGAAAATATAAAATAAAAGGAATGATTGTAAAAAGAGGGTGCGATATTGAAAGTTTGGATGAAAATGGCAGAGTTTGCCCTGATGAAGATAAAATTAAAGAAGTAATGAGAACTTTTAAAAATTAATGTATTTAATCATGAAAAAAGAAAGATACCGGTAAAAATTTTCGCAGCTAAATCCTTGTATAAATCATATTGACGAAATAAATGCGATATGTGAAAATATAATAGCAGTTATTTAAGGCATCTATGAGCCAGAAAGAAAAAATATCAGATACGGTGATAAGCCGTTTGACTCAGTATCATTGCATTTTAGGCGATTGTATAAAAACCGGTACAAAAACGGTTACCAGCTTTTTAATTGCCCAGCTTTTAAAAATTGATGATTCGCAGGTTAGAAAAGATATTTCAATATTAAATAATACGGGTAAATCCCGTGTAGGATATGATGTTTTAAAATTAAAAGAGGCTATTGAGAAAACGCTCGGTTTTTCTAACCCAAAAGAAGTGTTTATAATAGGTGCCGGAAATTTAGGCTCTGCACTTGCCAAATATAATGATTTTGAAGATTACGGACTGCTTGTTAAAGCGCTTTTTGATGTAGACAAAGAAAAAATAGGTAAAAATATAAACAATAAACCGGTTTTAGATATAAAAGAACTCCCCTTTTTTACTGCAAAAACTAATGTGGAAATTTGCATTTTAACGGTTCCAAAGGATAATGCGCAGGCTACGGCAGACTTTGCGGTAAAATCAAAAATCAGATATATATGGAATTTTTCCCCTACGGTATTGGTAGTACCTTCCGGTGTTGAAGTTTGGAATGAAAACCTTATGGGAAATTTTCTTCGCTTTTCGTATAAAATTGCAAAATGAGGATATCTTAAAAACCTAAAAAATAACTTGCTCCGCTCTATTTTGTGTCCACATCTTGGGGTGCAGTTCAGCTATATAATTTTAATTTTAAAGCAAATTTTACCACGGATAATCCGATTTTATCTGCCAGTTAT
>JAJQDG010000064.1:14504-15875 GCA_021202305.1 Candidatus Gastranaerophilales bacterium | reverse complement strand
GAATTACAGAATGATTTTAAAGTAGCTATTATTTCAAACAATCATAAAAAGGGGTATCTGGATAAAGTTCAAAAACTTTCTCCTGTAAAAGTATACGGCAATGCAAGAAAGCCCGATGTAAAAGTGTTAAAAATAGCCTGTTATGAACTCGGTCTTGAAATAAAAGAAGTTGTAATGGTTGGCGACAGACCTCTGACCGATATTTTAGCAGGCAAAAAAGCAGGAATGAAAACAATTCTTGTTGATTCTATTTCAAAAGAAAATGAAGGTATCCTAACAAGATTTGTTCGTTTTCTTGAAAGACTGACAGTAAAAAACAAATGTTAAGATTTTGTAAATTATTGTAAACAGTTTCCTAAACTTTATATCAAATTGAGCCGATATAAAATTTTGTTCACATATAAATGGAGGTATAACCATGGGTATAGAAGCAAGTCCGATTAACCCCGAGCAATATCAGGATTACGATGCCGGCACGGGCGGAACAACTAAAACGGATGGCGGATTGGATGGAGTAACTGCATTTTCAGATGACAATGCCGATATTCCGGAAGTTGATACAGCATTTTCAGATGATGACGGTGATGCCGGCAGTTCCGGAGCTTCAACCGGCACGGAAACCGCTGCATCATCCGGAGCTTCAGCTGCCGAGTACGGTTCTCAAATGTCAACAATAGGTACTGATGATGTTGATGGCTGGTCAGCATTAAGTTCAAGTATCGGTGAGGACATGAGCGGCTTGCAAGGTCAAATCGACAGCACAGCGGGAAATATTTCAACCATTCAGGAAGGCGATTTAGCTACAGCCCAGGCTGATTTAGAAAGCGCTACGGCTGATTATACTCAAGCGGAAACTTCTTATAACGAAACTACCGAAAGTATAAATGTTTTAACCGATCAAATTGAAACTGCTACTGTTGCTGCAGAAAGTGCAGCAGCAGCTTATAATGCTGCGGTAGAAAATTTATCATCTCTGCAATCCGGTCCTCTTGCACAATTATTTAATTCAAAGCAAATAACGGCAGCAGAAGCTGAAGTAGCGGCGGCTCAACGGGCACAAAAAGATGCGGATGAGGCTCTTCAAGCCCTTCAAGAACAGAAAGATGCTCTTGTAGAAGAACAGGAAGGATACAGCGACGATATGGAAACCGCAGCTGCTGCTCAGGAAGATGCAAACGAAAGAATTGATGAATGCAATACCGAAATAGAATCTCTTGAAGATAAGCAGCAGGGCTATCAGGATGAATATGAGCAGCTGAGTGCAACAAAAGAACAAGTTGATCAAAGTCTTGCAAATGCTCAAGCCGAGGTTGAAAGGCAAGCTGCAGAAGAAGCTGAAAGGCAGGCGCAAGCACAGGCAGAAGCTGAAGC
>JAJQDG010000064.1:2199-14404 GCA_021202305.1 Candidatus Gastranaerophilales bacterium | reverse complement strand
GCAGGCGCAAGCACAGGCAGAAGCTGAAGCGCAAGCACAGGCACAAGCGCAAGCACAGGCACAGGCACAGGCACAGGCACAGGCTAATATGGTTTCAAATGCGGTGCTGACAGGCGACACTCAAATACTTGATACGTACGGTACGGATGATCAGAAATTGAGTTATACACTGAATGTATTTGGCGGAGAAGTTACCGCAGATGACCTTAATTTGACAGCCGGATTTACTGTTGATGAAGCTCTGGAAGAAGCGTCAGCGGCACTTGAACAAAAAGCTGTTGAAGGCACATATCTTAAATCGTCTTCAATTGCTAAAGTCGATGGCGCAACCACAACTGAGCATTCTGAATCTGAAGCCGATTTTACGGAAGCTGTCATAGAAGCTCAACAAACATTAAGCAGCGGGCAATTTACTTTAAATGTAGTTGATCAATCCACGCTTGAAACTTCAGAATATATGCTTGACAGGGTTCAAAACGGCGAATACATAAAAACAGATGAACTTGATAAAGCAACATCTCAAATTGAAAACTTTAATTTTGAAACCCTTGATGATACCGAAAATGAAGACAAATTTGAGAAATACGGCAATGCCATTTTAAATGCGCTTGAAAGTATGATATCAGACACGGATGCAGACGAAGTTCCTGAAAGTGATGCATCAAAAACAGATGAAGCAGGTGCATCCGAAGCACAAAGAATGTCAGAAACGGAAGTTCTTCCTGAAGCAGACAGTACAAGCGACAATTCACAAGAAGCTCAAGATGATGAAAATAGCGGTATACTGGCAACTTTAACTCAGGAAGATTACGATGAAATAGCAGCCGCCTATAAAGAAAAATCAAATACAAGCCCCAAAGATGCGCTTCAATATCTTATGGATGAAGCGCCCAAATATGGACTGACCGAGGTTACGGTTGCAGTATAATTAAATTTCTTCTGATTAAAGAGGGTGGCCAAAAAGCCATCCTCTTTTTATGATTTATTCCTTAAAAGAAAATCAAAAAAGTGTTTTTTGCGGTAGTTTGAAACAGTGTCTGTTGTAAGACGGATTTTTTTATCGTAGGTTTTAACCGCGCTTAAATATGCGCGTGCCGTATCAATGCAGGTAAAACAGGGTATGCAGTACATTTCCGCAATTGTCCTTATTTGAAAGCCCGTTGTTTGAGAATTTTTGCCTAAGGTCGGCGTATTTATAATAAAACTCAAACGTCCTTCTTTCATGCGTTTTTGAAGTTTATCCAGCATAAATTTTTCAATCATTTTGCTCGGTACCCCGTTTTGTTCAAGAAATTTATGTGTTCCCCAGGTTGCCATTATAAAATACCCTTGATTAAACATCTTTTTTACTATTTTAAGTGCGGGCTTTTTATAATGGTCATTAAGAGAAACAAGAACCCTCTGTTTTCTTTGCCCGAATTTATATCCCCCTGCAATAAATGCTTTTAAAAGCGCGCGTTTATAGCTTGTATCTATTCCTAAAACTTCGCCCGTAGATTTCATTTCAGGTGCAAGCGCAGGGTCAATTCTGTTTAGTTTTTGAAAACTAAACACCGGCATTTTGACTGAAACAAGCCTTGTTTTTTTATATAAGCCGCTTCCGAACCCTTGAGATTTGAGGCTTTTTCCTAAAATAATATTTACGGCAAGTTTTGCCATGGGAATGCCCGTTACTTTTGACATAATAGGCACGGTGCGCGAGGCGCGCGGGTTTACTTCAATAACGTATGCAATGTCGTCTTTAATAATAAATTGAATATTAAAAAGCCCCTTTATATTTGTTTTTTTAGCAATTTGTTTTGCGTATTTTACAAGCATTCTTTCATGTTTTTTTGTTATGTTGCGGCTTGGATATATGCTCATAGAATCTCCGGAATGAACTCCGGCGCGTTCAATATGCTCGCAAATCCCCGGAATTAAAACGTCTTTGCCGTCTGAAATTGCATCTAATTCAACTTCTTGCCCTTCTATATATTGATCAATTAAAACGGGGTGTTCCGAAGAAAATTTGAATGCCTGATTTATATAAGTTAAAAGTTCTTCATCATTGTATACAACCTGCATTCCGCGCCCGCCGATTACGTAACTGGGGCGTACAAGAACTGGATATCCGAGTTCTTTTGTTGCGCTCAAGGCTTCCGCTGCGCTTTTTACCCCTTTGCCTTTCGGCTGCGGGATTTTTAAATCTTGAAGGAGTTTGGCAAAAATTTTTCTGTCCTCAAGAGCGTTAATTGTTTCAAGCGAACTGCCTAAAATTTTAACACCGTTTTGGTGGAGTTTTTCTGCCAGATTAATTGCGGTCTGCCCTCCAAATTGAACCATAACGCCCATAGGTTTTTCACATTTAACAACGTTCATAACGTTTTCTATGTTCATAGGTTCAAAATAAAGTCTGTCCGCTATATCAAAATCAGTAGAAAGAGTTTCAGGGTTAGAATTTATCATAACGGAATCAAATCCGTTTTCGGTAATTGCCCATGATGCATGCACCGAACAATAGTCAAATTCTATTCCCTGCCCTATTCTAATGGGGCCTGAGCCTAAAACAAGAATATTCCCCTTTTTGTTTTCGGATTTTATAAATTCAGACTCTTCATTATATGTTGAATAAAAATAAGGTGTTTTTGCGCAAAATTCAGCAGCGCAGGTATCTACAATCCTAAAACTTGCATGAACGTTAAATTGGTCAAAATTATTTACTCCTGTTATTTCTTCTATTTCAGAATCCAAAAACCCCTGTTCTTTTGCTTTTAAATAAATTTCTTTTGTTAATTTATTTGCTGCAAGAAATTTTTCAAACTCGACAATTTCCTTTATTTTTGATATGAACCAGTAATCTATTTTTGTAATTTTCGCCGTTTCTTCGGGCGTTATACCGCGCTTTAGGGCTTCCGATACTCTGAATATTCTTCTGTCATCCTGAATTTCAAGGGCGTCTAAAAGTTCTTTTGTTTGCAGGTTTTCAAATTCCAACCGGCATGTTAACCCCGGATTTTTTTCTTCCAGAGAGGCTACAGCCTTTTTAAAGGCGCTGTTGAAGGTTCTTCCTATTGCCATAATTTCTCCGGTGGCTTTCATTTTTGTGCCTAAAATTCTATCGCCCTCCGCAAATTTATCAAAGGGCCATTTTGGAATTTTTATAACAACATAATCAAGCGAAGGTTCAAATGCGGCAACGGTTTTTTTAGTAATTGCATTTTGAATTTCAAAAAGCTTGTATCCTACGGCAATTTTTGTAGTAACTTTTGCAATGGGATACCCTGTTGCCTTGCTTGCAAGCGCAGATGAGCGTGAAACCCGGGGGTTTACTTCTATTACATAATATTGATTTGAAACGGTATCAAGCGCAAATTGTACATTGCACCCGCCTTCAATTTTAAGCGCGCGTATAATTTTTATGGCAGAAGTCCTGAGCATTTGATATTCATTATTTGTAAGAGTTTGACTGGGCGCAACAACGATTGAATCGCCCGTATGAATACCGATAGGATCCATATTTTCCATATTACAGACGATAATGCAGCTGTCATTTGAATCGCGCATGACTTCATATTCGACTTCTTTAAGTCCCGCAATGCTTTTTTCAACCAGAATTTGATTTATGGGTGATTGCTGCAAACCGGTTGTTACATACCGGTCATATTCGGCTTCGTTTTTTGCAATGCCGCCCCCTGAGCCGCCTAATGTAAAGGCGGGGCGTATAATAATAGGAAAACCTATTCTTTGCGCAAATTTTTTGGCATCCTCATAGTTTGATACAATTTCAGATTCAGGAACGGGTTCATTTATTTCTTTCATTAAATTTTTAAATTGCTCTCTGTCTTCTGCTTTATTTATTGAATCGATATTGGTACCCAGTAATCTTAAATTATATTTTTCAAGTATGCCGTTTTTATGAAGTTCCATTGCAAGGTTAAGTCCGGTTTGCCCCCCTAAAGAAGCTATAAGCCCGTCGGGACGCTCTTTTTTTATAATATCTTCAAGAATTTCTATATCTAAAGGCTCTATATAGACTTTATCCGCAATATTTTCATCGGTCATAATTGTTGCAGGATTTGAATTTACAAGAATAACCCTGATATTTTCCTCTTTCAGCGCTCTGCATGCCTGAACGCCCGCGTAATCAAATTCTGCCGCCTGCCCTATTACAATGGGGCCCGAGCCTATTACCATTACTTTTTTTAAGCTTGAATCTTTTCCCATTTTACCCTACTTTCGCCATATCGTCCGCTTTACGTTTCGGAAGCGCCTGATATTCTTTCATAAGTTTAATCCAATCGTCAAAAATTACGCTCGCATCGACGGGCCCCGGGTTTGCTTCCGGGTGAAACTGCACTGCAAAAATTTTAAGACGTTCGGCAGAAAAACCTTCCATTGTGTCATCATTTAAATTTTTATACGTTTGAAGCATAATTCCGGATAATGTTTTTGAATCAACCGCATAGCCGTGGTTTTGGCTTGTTATCATTACACTGTTTGTCTGTAAATTTATACAGGGGTGATTTCCGCCCCTATGACCGTATTTAAGCTTGTATGTTTTTGCCCCGAGCGCAATTGCAAGAAGCTGATACCCGAGGCAAATTCCAAAAATAGGAATTTTTCCTATCAGCTTTTCGATTGTTTCTAATTCAACAGTGCAATCTTCAGGATCCCCCGGGCCGTTTGATAAAAACAAATTTGAATGTCCGCCCGATAAAATTTCATCAGCACTTGTATTTGCAGGATAAACGGTAACTTTACAACCCCTTTGAACAAGCGAATTAATAATTCCGGATTTGCACCCGTAATCAATCAGGGCAAGGTCAATTTCACCTGCAGGGTTTAGCGTGTACTTTTCTTTTGATGAAACTTTTAATACAATTTCTTTATCCGCTCTATGTACGCAAATTGCCGCAATTCTTTGAGTTATATCATCTTCGGAAAGTATTTCATCCGTCGTTATCATACATTTCATTGTACCTTTTTCGCGAATTTTAATTACAAGAGTTCTTGTATCAATATCTTCAATTCCGATTATGTTGTTTTTTTCAAGATAATCGGAAAGCGTTTGATTTGATTTGTAATGCGATTTTGCTTTGCAGCAATTTTTTACCGCAAATCCAAGGCAAAAAGGCGCAGTTGATTCAAAATCGTCAGGGTTTATGCCGTAATTGCCTATTTCAGGGTATGTCATAATTATTATTTGATTTGCATAACTCGGGTCGGTTAAAATTTCCTGATATCCGGTCATTGAGGTATTGAAAACTATTTCGCCGATTTTTGTGCCGTATCCGCCAAAATGTCCCCCTTTTATAACAGTTCCGTCCTCAAGTATTAATGTTGTATACATTTTTCATTTTCCCTTATTTCTTCATAAATTTTCTTCATTGCATCTGTCGGGTCATCTGCTTTAGTTACCGCCCTTCCAAGCACAATATAATCTGCGCCTCTATTTAGCGCTTCGCTTGGCGTTGCAACCCGTTTTTGGTCATTTATAAGTGCATATTTCGGGCGTATCCCCGGACACAAAACCTTAAAATCCGCTCCAAGCTCCCTTTTAATTCTTTCAACTTCAACAGCGGAAGCCACAACTCCGTCAAGCCCCGCTTCTTTTGCAAGATATGCAAGTTCAAGCGCAAAATCCGAAACATTTTTATTTATTTTAAATTCATCGTCAAAAACATTCTGCGCAATGCTTGTAAGCATGGTAACACCAAGAATTACCGGACGTTTTGCACTGATTTTATCTGCCGCATCGTCTGCCCCCTGTCTTGCCGCTTTCATCATTTGAAGTCCGCCCGTTGTGTGTACATTAAAAAAACTTGCGCCGTTTAAAACAATATTTTCGCTTGCTTTTCTTACGGTATTAGGAATGTCATGGAGTTTGACATCCAAAAAGAACCCTGCATTTTTTGATTGAATATATCGTACAATTTCAAGTCCGAATCCGCAAAAAAGCTGCAATCCTACCTTAAATATTCCGCTGTAGGGTGCAAGTTTATCAACAAGCATTTTAACTTCATCCATTGTTTCAACATCAAGCGCAAGGACTATTTTATCTTTTAACATATTATTATCCCTTTCAGTTTCCTGCCTTCATACGGCGTGATTTTGCATTTGCTTTTGAATTTTATTCCTTCGACAGTCCAAATGCCGTTCAGGTCGACTTCAATTTCGCGTTTCGGATTAATATTTAAAATACGGCGCGGTGCAAATGCCATTTTTTCAAGAGTTAAATCAAGCCCGAAAGTCATATACGTTAATGAAAATGCGGTTTCAAGCCCTGTTATGCCGTTTGGCGATATTTCATAGGGAAGAAGCTTTTCTTTATTTGTATGGGGCGCATGATCCGTTGAAATAACGTCTATTGTGCCGTCTTTTACTCCCTCAATTACGGCTTGACGGTCATCTTCGCTTCCAAGGGGCGGGTTCATTTTAAATCTGCCCGTTAAATCCCTGTCGTTTTCAGTGAAAATAAAGTAATGGGGGCAGGTTTCCGCCGTAAGCTTAATTCCTTTATTTTTTGCTTTTCTGATTACATCAACAGTGCTTTTTTTTGAAACATGGCAAAAATGCAGTCTGCCGTTTTTGATTTTTGATAAAATTTGAATTTGTTCAATTGCTTCTTCCGTTTCATTTTCAAGATGAGACAGTATCAATTCACCGCTTTCAAGTGCTTCTTTTACTTTTTTTGTGGAAAAACCGTCATTTGAAAATGCAATGCAGCCCGCTTCTTTCATTAATTTGAAATCAACAATTTCTTCGCTTTTAAGCCCCCTTGTAACTGCACCTGCGGGATATAATTCAATATCGCCTTTTCTTCTTATAAATCTTGCAATTTCAGGAGTATCACATACCGGGTTTGTGTTCGGCATGGCGATAATTGCGCCGAAACCGCCTTTATATGCCGCCATGAGCCCGCTTTCTATTGTTTCTTTTTCAGTAAACCCGGGTTCTCTTAAATGAACGTGCATATCAATAAAAGAGGGCAGTTTCATACAAGCCCTCCGTTAAATATTTTATCCAAAACAGCCATCCTCACATATACGCCGTTTTGCGCCTGATTTAAAATTGTTTCCCCGATTTTAGAATTTAAAAGTTCGCTTTCAATTTCAATATCTCTGTTTACAGGCCCCGGGTGCATTAAAATGGCATTTTTCGGAAAATTTTTAGAATTAATTCTGTAATTTTTTATAAAATCCTCCCTGCTTATTGTTTCTTCAAGCCGCTCATTTTGAATACGAAGGCACATAACAACATCTGCGCCTGAAAGCGCTTTATCTAAATTTTCTTCAAAAACCACGCCTTCAATTTCTTCCCTAAAATAAGAAGGCGCGCAGGTTACAACATTTGCACCCATTTTTTTAAGCAGTGCCGTATTTGATTTTGCAACCCGCGAATGTTTAATGTCGCCTATTATTACGATTTTTTTATTTTTTACATCCCCCATTTTTTCACGCATTGTAAAATAATCAAGCAGCGCCTGTGTCGGGTGGGCAGTTTTTCCCATGCCTGCATTTATAAAATGAACAGGCTTATAATATTCATTTTTCATTAATTCGGAAAATAAATTCTCCTCGCGCGCCCTTATTATAAAAGTATCAATTCCTATTGCGCATAAATTATTTAACGTATCAAAAATTTCTTCTCCTTTAGAAGTTGAAGATTTTGAATTGTCAAAAATATAAGGATGCGCTCCAAGGCGATTCAGGGCGCATTCAAAAGAAAACCTTGTTCTTGTAGAATTTTCAAAAAATATAAGCGCCGCATGTTTTGTTTGGTGGTTAGCATAACGCCCCTTTTTAAAACTTTCTGCTAAATCTGTGATATTTTCTATTTCTTCTTTTGAAAGTTCTTCAATTGTGATTAAATTATTCATCAATTATCTGCCTTTTCTGCTGCCCGGTTTTACAAGTTCCATATTTTTTCTGCACAACGGGCATTCATCAGGATTGTATACAACAGGGTCAATTTTTAAAAGAGAATATATTTTTAATTTGTCATCCAGTTTGCCCTGAGTTCTGTCTACAATGCAGCCTGCTCCTTTTATTTCAACATCGTATTCCTTTATGGCTTCTATTGTTTCAAAAATTGTCCTCGCCGTTGTTATGACATCTTCTATAATTACCACTCTTTCGCCTTTTTTCAGGGTATATCCGCGGCGAAGCTGCATAATGTCATCTTTTCTTTCTACGAAAAGATTGCGTTTTTTGGTTTGCTTTGCAACTTCATACCCGAAAATTATTGCTCCTATAGCAGGTGCAATAACTGTGTCAAATTCAATATTTTCAAGTTTTTTGCCAAGTTCATATCCGATAGTTTCTACAATATCAGGATACTGGTACAGTTTTGCGCATTGAAAATACGTATCGCTGTGCAATCCTGACGTCAGGCAAAAATGCCCTTTTAAAAGTCCGTCCGCCCTAATTAAAAGTTCTTTAATATCGCTCATTTCAGTTTCCTTTTTAATTCGTCCATTGTTTCTATTCCCGTTTTTTTAAGAAAATTTTGAAGATCTAAAGTTATTTTTTCCGTAATATCAGGGTTTGTAAAATTTTCCGTTCCTATTTGAACTGCCTGCGCGCCCGCTGCAAAAAATTCCAGAACATCTTCAAAGGTTGAAATTCCGCCTATTCCGATAACAGGTATTTTAACCGCTTCCGTTATGCTTTTTACCATAAAAAGGGCAGCCGGCTTTATGCATTTTCCGCTTAAACCGCCCTGCACCATTGTTTTTTTAAATTCATTATTTAAATACTCAAGCTTTATGCCAAGCCCCCTCAGCGTATTTATTGCACTTATGCAATCGGCGCCGGATTTTTCGGCAGCAAGTGCAAGCGCTTTAATGTCATTTGTATTCGGGGTTAATTTTACAATTAAAAATCCTTTATATACTTTTCTCACTGCTTCTGTTAAATAAGAAAGCGTGTCGGGGTTTGTACCGAATTCCAAACATCCTTCTTTTACATTGGGGCATGAAACATTAAGCTCGATTGCCTTAATTCCCGCGTTTTGTGCAATTCTTGCGGTTTCCGTATATTCTTCAAATGTTGAACCTGCGGTATTCATAATAAAAGCAATATTTTTTTCTTTTAATACGGGAAGTTTTTTTTCAATAAATTCATCTATTCCTATATTTTCAAGTCCAATGCGGTTTATAAGCCCGCCTGTTGTTTCAAAAAGGCGGCATCCTTCATTTCCAAAGCGGGGTTTTAAAGAAATTGCTTTTGTAACAATTGCGCCTATATTTGAAACATTTACGTAATTTTCATATTCATCCGCGTATCCAAACGTTCCCGAGGCAGCTAAAATCGGGCTTTTTAACTTAAAGCCGTTAAGGTTTACTTCCATATTTTTTTTTGGAAAAATTTCGTCCGTTAACCCCATAGTATGTTCCTTCCGTCAAAAACAGGGCCGTCTTTGCAAACGGAAGCGTTTTTCCCGTTTTTAAGAGGAATTACGCACCCTCTGCACACTCCTATATGGCATGCCATTATTTTTTCCATTGCGACCTGTGTTTCAATCCCCATATTTTCGCCGATTTTAGAAATTAATTTTAAAACAATTAAAGGACCGCATGAAAAAATGACATCGGGTTTAATTTTTTCTATTAATTCGGGAACAATATCTAAAACGCTGCCCCCGATTACGGTTTTATCGGCGCCGTTAACTTTTTCTTCTTCCGTTTTAAAGCCCGCTATAAGAAAATTAGCAATATTTTTTTCGTCAAGATATTTTTTAAGATATAAAACAGGCGCAATTCCAATCCCTGCGCCCACCAAAAGAGCTGTTTTTTTGCCTGAAAAATTAAACCCGTTTCCAAGTGCGCCGCTATAATCAATAATATCGTTTTTTCTGAGCGATTTTATATATTGTGTGCCTTCACCTACAACTTTATAAAGACAGGTAATTTTGCCGTTTTCAAAATCGCTGATACTAAAAGGGCGTCTTAAAGTTTTATCGGGGATTAAAATTGAAACGAATTGCCCTGCAAAAGCTTCTTTTAAATCGGTTTCAAAAACGATTTTAAAGGTATCTTTTGCAATTTTTTCGTTGGTTATGACTGTTCCTTTTCGCATTTATACTCCCAAAAAAAAGGAAAGACAAAAATGCCTTTCCTTTTTTATTTATAAAAACTTTGTCTGTACTTTCCCATAACAATAAAATAGTACAACCCAAAAACCAAAATTTAAAGATTGTGTAAACATTTGTTACGGAAAATAAAGCGAAATATAAAGTTAAAAGCGGGTTTTGCCGATATTAGTTACATAAGGAGATGGAGACTCAAATGAACGTTAACGGACTTAATACAAATCAATATTTGATAGATTCCAAAAGCGCAAGCTCAATCTCTGAAAGCCTTTTTTCAGCGCTTCAAAAAAAGTCCGTTGATTATTCTAAAACTAATTTAAGCGGTTTTACAAGAAATACATTAGGCGTTGATTTATACAATACTAAAACCGATTTAGACGTTCAAAGACAAATTGCCATTACAAATTCGGGTGCATTTGACACTGAAATGAATTTAACATCTGTCCAGCAGTTAAATTCTTTTGCTGCAGCCCAGCTATATTCTTCAAATGTTTCGGATTCTCTTGGCGGAAAAATAACAATTAACGCTGCAATTTCTGAAACAGATGCTGAAAATGAAACAGAAGATATTCAAAATTTAATTAATGTTTATGAAACAGACAAAGATAAACAGGGTTCAAATCCCTTTGCATTCGGCGGATTTTTTGATAATTCCAATGAAACAGAACAAGAACAAGCATAATTTTTTCTATTTTACTCCTATTCTATTAAGTCCAATTGTCCGGCAGGTATAAAAGCCGGATTTTTATTTACGGGTGTTTTAAAAATTTTCCCGCAGGCTTATTTTGTAAAAATAAAAAGGCGGCTTAAAAACAGCACTTTTATTTTTTATGCAGATACGGGGGTGCGGAAAAATTAAAATTTTTTTCCGCGAAGCCGGTGTGAAGGGGCAAGTGTTGAACTTGACCCGTAACACTACGGCTTTTTCCGCGAAGCCGGTGTGAAGGGGCAAGTGTTGAACTTGACCCGTAACACTACGGCAAGCCGCACCTCATACAGCTATTCTTCCGTTTGTTCTATTTCTATTTTATCATCGGAATCGGTATCTTCAGCTTCTTCCACACCAACACCGACATCGGGATTTAACTCGTCTTCTTCTTCGCAGCTATCCGATTCATCAGCCGCATCTTCCGTTTCTGTTGTGTCTGTAGTGGTGTCTGTGCCGGTGCTGTTATCTGTGTAGCTGTTATCGCTGTTATCCGTGGTACTGTTATCTGTGGTACTGTTATCACTGTTATCCGTGTAACTGTTATCTGTGTAGCTGTTGTCGCTGTTATCTGTGGTACTGTTATCCGTATAACTGTTATCCGTTGTGCTGTTGTCTGTTGTACTGTTATCTGTTGTGCTATTGTCAATTATGGTGGTGCTGTTATCAATTATTGTTGTGCTGTTGTTGTTGTAATTTTGTGCCGTATTATTATCTGCTTCTTCTGTTTCTTCGCTTTCGCCGGTTTCAGAAGTTTCTTCCGTATCATCATCTGTATCTGTATCGTTTAACACAATAAGATTTTCAATGTAAGCTTTATATTGGCTTTCAAATTCTTCAATATTTGCTCTTAATTTTTCAATTGCACTTTTAAGTGCAGATGTATCAACCCCTTCTATTGTAACCTGAGCCAATATTAATGAGGCTTGCACCAATTGTATTTTTGCCGAATTGTATGCAGAAAGTGCAGAATCAAAGTTTTCTTCATCAAAAACAACAGAATCTGTAATTCCGCTCACATTTTGCGTGCTTGTATCAACAAGAGTTTGTTCTCCGGCTATAATTGAAGCGAAAATTGTATCAAACCCGCTTAAATCAAGTTCGCTGATACCATAGCCAGAGTATTCGGCATATACGGAAGAAACACTTGCATACAATGCTTCAAACTCTGAAACGGAACTTGCCGATACCGTAATTGATGAAATGTAATCATCTACTGCTGTTTGTTCGGCTTCGCGAATTGAACTAAGGACAGTTTCAAACCCGCTTAAATCTAAACTGCTGATACCGTAGCCCGAGTATTCCGTATATACGGAAGAAACGCTTGCATATAATGCTTCAAGTTCAGACAGTGTTGTTGCTGATGAAACATCAATTGATGAAATGTAATCATCTACTGCTGTTTGTTCGGCTTCGCGAATTGAACTA
>JAJQDG010000064.1:0-2099 GCA_021202305.1 Candidatus Gastranaerophilales bacterium | reverse complement strand
TATATACGGAAGAAACGCTTGCATATAATGCTTCAAGTTCAGACAGTGTTGTTGCCGATGAAACATCAATTGATGAAAGATAATTATCAACAACTGTCTGCTGCGCCGTGCGGATTTCTGTCAGTTTTGTGTCAAATCCGCTCAAATCAAGGTCGGCATCTAACTCGGATAATTCAGCATATTTTGCTGAAACTTCATTATACAATTCTTCCAATTCTGAAATGGAAAGCCCTGCCGTGCTTATTGAAGCAAGATAAGTATCAATGTTTGTCTGTGCAGCTTCAATTAAATCATCCGCAGCGTCTGTCAGCTCGGTTGAATCTGCTTCAACCGATTCTGCATCATCAACGGCTTCGGCATCTTCCGTTACTTCATCCGCCGTTTCAACCGCGTCGCTAACGGTGGATGTATCGCCCGCAGAACTTCCGCTTGAAGTTGTGCCGGCTGTTGATTCTGCATCGTCTGCGGTTTCTGTTATTGCTTCTTCTTCATCGCTTTGAATTTTTGCAATCAAACTTTCAAGAGAAGTTGTGTCAAGTCCGTCTGTTTTAACCGCTTCAAGCAGCGTGTTTAAATCAGTCAAAAGATCATCTCTGTCGCCGGTATCAGTGTATAAATCACTGTCAAAGTCTGAATCTACCTGTGCAACGTAGCTTTCTAAATAATTTTGCGCATAGGTCAGGGAATCTCCGCCAAGGGCATCTAAAAGTGTGTCAAGCCCCTCTACTTCGCTTGAATCAATGCCTGCTGTTTCAAGCGCTTCAATCCAGGCTTTTAAATTGCCTGACCGTCTATAATAAGGTCTATATTTGATATAAGCGTATTTATATCCGCGATATCATCAAAATTAAAGTTGCCGCTTGAATCCAAAAGCCCTGCTATATCTGTGTTTATTTGTTGAACATCTTCCTGTGCTTTTGTAATTACGCCTGTTCTTACATTTTCTTGAGCGGTTTCAAGGTTTGCAATTGCATCATCCAGACCCTCAATTTCTATACCCCAGGCGTCTGCAAGCGCTTTCCATTCGGCTAAACTTTCCTGATATTCGGTTATATTTGAAAGCTGCTCAACGGCATCGGGTACATCATCAATGCTGTCTATTGTGTAACCGTCGTTAATTATATCTCCGAAATTACTATTAGCTTCATCAATTATGCCTTCAACTTCTTCTTTTGTTTTTTCTTCGACTGCTTCTCGCATTTCTTCTAAATTATCGTATGCCGCTTGTATATCGTCTTCAAGTTGATTCTTTTGGTGATTTTGATAAATTTTAGCCACTGTTATGCAGGCCATAGCAATACAAGCCCCGGCGGCTATTATTTGACCTGCAACGGGAACAACATTTGCAGTCACGGCTACGGTTCCAAGTGTTGCTAAAGCGGTGCTTCCCCCTATATATCCTCCTGCCATTAAAAGACCCGTGGCGCCGACAGCGCAAACACCAATTGTTGCGGCCGTATAGTTTGAAAGTTTAAGTTCTGTGCCTGCCTTTTCCGAAAGTTCCATTACCGCAGAAGTTTTTGTTGATATATTGCTTAAAGCTTCATTCACTGCTTCGGGATCCGAAGTATCAAGTGAATCAATTTGATCCTGAAGTGATGTAATTTCTTCTTCAATTTGATCTAAAACTGCCTGATAATCTTTAATTTTAGAACTGTCTGTTAAATCGGATAAACCGATTGAAGATGAATATGTATCGTACGAAGAAGTATCATATCCGTATGTTCCTGTTGCACTTGTTGAATTTGTTGCGGAAGTTGTTGTTGTTGTATCATCAGTTTCATCATCTGAAAATTCAGCTGCTACTAATTTATCTTCGCTTGAATAAACGGTGGATAAAGTTGAAGCGTCGGTGCCGTTTTGCACTTTTTCCAAATCTTCTTTGCTTGCGGAATACCATTCATCACCGTTACTGTCAATATAATAATAATAGGTGTTTCCAGAACTTGTGTTAGAGTAAATATTGGTATCGCTCATTTTTTTAAACCTTCCTTTTCAATTCCGCTTCTAACTATATCGGCTTTAGCCCTTGATAACTTTAGACGGCAAAAAAGCGTGCTTATTATTTTGAAATAATTCTGTAGCTTATACAAATCTGA
>JAJQDG010000222.1 GCA_021202305.1 Candidatus Gastranaerophilales bacterium | reverse complement strand
TAATGAAGCTTTATTTGCGGTAGATTTTTATGTTTAGTGAATTATTTAAAACAATCCGAAGAATACTGCAAGGAAGAAAAAAGGCTTTTTGCAGAATTTATATTGAACGTTAATTTAATATTTTTTATACGACTTAAAGCCTTTTTCTTTTTGAAAAAGGTTTTTTGTTTACAAAAATTAGCAAATCGGCAACAAAAAAAATTTAGAATACTTAAAAATAAAGTGAAGGTTATTAACATGTTAAATAAATCAGATACAAAACGGAAAAATGCCACGGTTCAAAGGCTGTTGAACCTCATCTGGGGGTTATAGGGGGAAATATGGCTTCTGTATCCGGCATTTCAACAGTATCAAAAGTATTTTCAAAACTCGGGGACAATTCAGGCTCGGTCATTCCTATGTTTGCAAAGGATTTTTCTTCCGCAGCCCTGACATCTGCAACATATTATAAAGAAGGCGGCAGCCATGACGGCGCCGAAAAAGCGCTTGAAGAATTCGGCACAAGCATTCTCTGGCTTGGCGGCATTCCTTTTATTAAAAAGTTCGTTTTTGACAATTTTGTATACAAAAAAAATAATATAGACCCCAACGTCAGCGCAAAAAGGCTTTTTTCAGGCAATGATAAAAATATGGTTGATACGCTGGAATTTGCAAAAGAAAAAGCAAAATCCATAAACTTTAATGAGCAGGCAGATATTCTTCAAAATACAATTGATAATAGAGGCCTTGCAAAAAAACTTTCGCTTACAAAATTTGGTGCTGCAACTGCTGCAACAGGGCTTGCACTGTTCGGGCTTATAACCTTAAAACAAAAAAGAACGGAAAATGCAATTAAAAAACAGGTTAAAGAAAAGCACGAAAAAGAACTTTATACAAAAACAGCTCTTGAAAAATCCTCCGTTTATCAAATGTTCGATAAAAAAAATCAAGAACCTTCATTTAAGGGGTTATCCGGCATCGGAACTTTCTTTATGACAAATCCGGTTGCAAATACTGCCATTGTAGACGGTGTAATCACCGGCACAAGGCTTGTTCAGGCGCGCAAGGGTGAAAAAGCAGAAGTTGGCTTGAGGGAACTTTGCGAACTTTTGTTTATATACGGTCTTGCGGTTCCCCTGCAAACAGGGCTGGAAAAATTGAGCGAAAGCAGATTTAAAAGACCCATTGGACTTGATTATTCCGTATTGGATTCCGATGTAATTAAAAATGCAATTAATGAAGAAAAAGCAAAAAAGGGTTCATCTTCTTTATTGAAACAGGCACGCGCGCTTGTTGAAGCTGCGGGCGGCAAAACCACAAATGAAACATCTAAAAAAGTAATAGATTTTATCTTCGATGATAAAAATAAAGAATTAGCCGATGTATTCAAAAAAGGCGGCGATATTGCCGTGTACAAAACAAAAGAAGGAAAAGAACAGCTAAGCCTTTTATCAAATATAGATACAGATAAATTGAAAAAAACCGCGCAAAAAACAATTGACACTATTGAAAATGCGGCAAAAAGCAAAGACTGCGCCAAATATCTAAAACAAACCAAATTGCTTAAGGGGGCAAGCATTATAGCAAATATTGCAATAAGCGCAATCGCGCTTGGATATTTGCAGCCTAAATTAAATCTGTACTTGAGGCAAAAATTTCATAACGGCGATAAGACAAACCCCGCTATCAGAAATTTAACTAACCAGATTGAACAAAATTTCGCATTTGAAGGTAAAAATGCCCAAAAAGAAAATTCATGAAAATTTTTTTAGACGCGCTTATTGTGCCTCCGGAGGGTGGCGTTTAAAATAAAATTGCAAATTTTAGACTTTTTTAGATCTTGAAAGAGCATAATCTACATTGTCGAGTTCGCCCCTTTGAGTGCCAAACATTATTTTTTCCGCATCTTCCAGAGCTTTTACCGTGATATATCCGTTTTCTCCGCCTGAACGGGGCGTTTTACCCGTTTCAATGCAGTGGAGAAAATGTTGGCATTCAAGCTTTAACGGCTCAATTTCAAGATAATCGGGAATTTCAATATTCTGCTGTCCCGGTTTTGTATTGTCGTATAACAACAATTTGTGATCGGGCAATGTGTCATCAAGAACGGCACTTCCCTTGTCGCCTCTAACAAGCAGACTGACACGCTTTTGCGGGTGAATCCAGCTGTCTGAAATCTGGGCAATAACCCCGTTTTTGTATTCTATTGTAATGTGCGTGATATCAAAAATTTTATTGCCTTCGGTACTTGTTCCGGTTGCGGAAATTACATTCTTCGGCTCGGAATTGATAACATAAGAAACCATTGAAACATCATGCGGCGCCAAATCCCACATAACAGAGCGGTCGTTTTTAAAATAATTGATATTTAATCTGTCGCTTTGAACGTATTTTATATTGCCCAAAACACCTTCTTCTATCAGCATTTTAAGCCTGTTTACCGCAGGATGATACAAAAGAAGATGCCCCACCATAAGTATCAGCCCTTTTTCTTCCGCGGTTTCTTTCAGTTTCAATGCTTCATCGGCCTTAATAGAAATAGGTTTTTCAACGTAAACATGTTTGCCGTGTTCAAGGGCAAGTTTTACAAGCCCAAAATGCGTATGGCTCGGGGTAATAACACAAATTGCGCGTATTTGCGGATTATTAATAAGGTAATTAAAATCTTTTGTCGTATTTGTGCCAGGGTAATCATTTCTTATTTTTGCCAGAGTATCATCATCAAGGTCGCAGACGGTATTCAGTGCATTTAGACTGTAAAAATTCCTGACTATATTTTTTCCCCATATTCCGCAGCCGGCTACGCCGACATATTTATTTTCATTCGCCATTTTAAATTCCCTAAATCCCCGACAATAGGGATAAATTACCGTTAATCTGCCAAATTTAAGAATTAAGCCTGATATATTTTATTTTCTTAAAAAATAGCTTCAAGCGGGATATTAATCATTTTCCCCTGCACCTGCAATTTTATATTTAAAAAAAATTTTAGTCAAACCTTTTGCTTTGACCTTTTTCTATTATCTGCTATTATTAAAATATGGATAAACGCGCAAAAATTCAGGGTTTTAGTGTGGATTTACTTTCATTTGATGAAGTTATCCAAAAATCTTTCAGTGCGGCTGAAAACGGGCAAAATCTGCACATTGTAACTATCAACCCCGAAATTATTCTTTCTGCAAACAAAAATAATAAACTTGCAGAAATTATTAAAGAAGCGGAAATTATCACGCCTGACGGTATCGGAATAAAAATTGCCTTAAAACTTAAAGGAATTACTCAGGAAAGAGTAACGGGGGTTGATTTATCAAAAGAAATTTTAAAAT
>JAJQDG010000084.1 GCA_021202305.1 Candidatus Gastranaerophilales bacterium | reverse complement strand
CTGTTATATCAACAATTTTTTCACCCTTAAAATAAATTGAATTATTGTCTAAATAGCAGCAATTTTCATAATCAATTTTATTTAAAGAAAAATAGTAGACGTTTGCTTTTATATCTTTCACAAAATCTTTTGTATGAATATCGTCATAATTTAAAATTACATTCTGCTCTTTTGACATGCGTTTTAAAATATCCGTTTTATCTTTAATATACCCTTCTATGCCGTTATGCCAGGCAATATGGTCGGGTGTTATGTTGCATAAAATTGCAATATAAGGGGAAAGTTTTTTTGAATAATGAAGCTGATAGGAGCTTGCCTCTGTTACCAAAAAATCGGGAGTATCGTTTATTAAAAGCGATAACGGCGGTACGCCGATATTACCCGCGTAAGGTGCATTATATTTTTTGGATAAAATAGCGGAAATCAGCATTGTCGTTGTTGTTTTACCATTTGTGCCTGTTACAAGAACCATTTTGTCCTGATATTTTAAATTAACTCCGGCAAATTCAATGTCGCAATACAAAGGGCATTTTAATTCGGATAGAATGGGTGCATTGTCTTTTATTGAAGGAGATATCAAAGCAAAATCCGCATTTTCTATAAATTCTTTTGAGTGGCCGCCAAATTCAAGTTTTACGCCCGATTTTTCAAGCTTATCTGCTTCTTCTTTATCTTTTATTTCAGAAAATTCGGAAATATAAACATCTGCGCCCTTATCTATAAAATATTGCGCAGATTTTTTCCCTGTTAAAGAAAATCCTATAATTAAAACTTTTTTTCCTTTTAAATCCATTTTAACCACCGCCCGACAATGTTTGGACTAAAAATCCCCAAACGGCAATTATCCCGCCTATGGCTGATATTGCGCAAAAAACATATACTATCTTTTTTTCTTTCCAATCGCATAATTCAAAGTGATGATGAATGGGGCTCATTTTAAAAACGCGTTTTCCCGTTAATTTAAAACTTGTAACCTGTATCATAACCGACAGGGTTTCTGAAATAAATATAATTGCAATCGGAATTAACCACAGCTCAAATTTGCCCATAATTGCCACTGTTGCAAGCATGCCGCCTAAAGCAAGCGAACCTGTATCACCCATAAAGATTTTAGCCGGATTTTTATTAAAATATAAAAATCCAAGCGAAGCCGCACTTGCGGCAATTGAAATTATTGCAATATCATTATATCCGCCTATTTTGCATATAAGAGCGCAAGCCAGAAATGCAAAAAAGGAGCATCCCGCAGCAAGCCCGTCAAGCCCGTCCGTTAAATTCAGGGCATTTGATGACCCCACAATCATAAATACCGCAAACAAGGGGTACAAATACCCGAGTTCAATATTTAATCCAAAAAATGTAAGCTGGGCTTGATGTTGAAAGATTAAATAGAAAGAAGGCAGCATTGAAACCACAATTTGAAGCGCTAATTTTGCTCGGGGGCTAAGCCCTTCATTTTGTTTGCCTTTGATTTTTTTTATATCGTCCTCAAAGCCGGTAAACATATAAAAAATAAGAGTCATAAGAACGATAATCGCCCTTGTTGTGAGTTCCTGCGCCATAAAAAGCGCTATTAAAGAACCCGTAATTATTGATACAACTATGAAAACTCCGCCCGTTGTAGGAGTTTTATTTTTTCCGGCATGAAGTTTTTGAACTTCTTCTCTTATATATTGTCCGTACATTTTTTTCTTCATAAAATCAAGATACGGAACGCCGAAAAGCAAAACCAAAGTTAATGTTATCAGGGCAGAAACTGCAATCATTATCATAGTTTTGCCACCGCTTCCATAATTTCTTCAAATTTCATAAACCTCGAAGCCTTCAATAAAATTGTTGTTCCAACTGGAACAGAATTTAAAATATACTGCGCGCATTCTTTTGTTGTTTTAAAGCTGTTTCCTTCAAAAATTGAAGCTTTTAATATATATTTTGCAACATCGCCGACCGTTACAAGCTGAAAATTTATATCTTTATATGAAGATAAAAATTCGCCAATTTCTTTATGGTAAGCAATCGAATCTTTTCCAAGCTCGCCCATATCACCCAAAACAAGTAAAAGAGGCGGTTCGTTAACCGAAAGAAAAGTTTTAATTGCAGCCTTCATAGATTCAGGATTGGCATTATAGCTGTCATTTACAAATTTATACCCTTTTATTTCGCTTATTTCCCAGCGTTTTTCTATCGGCTTAAAATTTTTTAAACCTGATTTTATGTTTTCATAAGGAACATTTGCGCTGAGTGCGGCCTCAATAACAAGAATGGCGTTTTGGACATTATGCTCGCCTTCAATTGAAAGTTCAAATTCTTTTCCTTTATACGTAAAAGAAGTGCTGCCCCTTGTTACTTTTATATTTTGAGCGTTTGATGTAAAAATTTTTTCACCTTCAAATTTCACCGTGTCGCATATAATTTTATCAAACGGCGCAATGAACAAGCCATTTTTATTTAAGTGGCTTGCAATTTCGCACTTTGCGCAGGCAATATTTTTTTTATTTCCCAAAAGCTCCACATGCGCGCTGCCCACATTTGTAATTATGCCGATGTCAGGTTTTGAATAATATGATAACAGCTCAATTTCGCCTAAATTGCGCATTCCCATTTCCAAAATAAGATATTTTGAATCAAAAGGCATGCTAAAAAGCGTTTCGCACAAGCCTATTTCATTATTATGATTAAGGGCGGTTTTGTGTGTTTTATATGTAGTAGAAAGGACAGAAAACAGCATTTCTTTTACTGTTGTTTTTCCTGAAGAACCGGTTATTGCAACAACTTTTGGATTAATTTTACTGCGGATATATTCACTGAGCCTTAAATATGCAACAAGACAGTTATCAACGTATATAATAAATCCGGCATTTTTATTTATTTTTGTTTTATCCTGCGTAAAATAACCGATTGCGCCTTTAGCGACTGCATTGTCTATAAAAGAATGCCCGTCGTAATTTTCGCCCCTTAACGGCAGATAAAAATCTCCTTTGGCTATTTTTCTTGTATCCGTAGATATTGAAAATTTATTATCGGATTCAATATCTCCTTTTAAAAGGACGCCTTTTGTATTTTCTATTACCTCTCTAATGCCAAACTGCATTTATAACCCCCAATAGTTACCGTTATTGTAAATCAAATATCGATTGATGTAAAATATTTTTATGAAAAATATACTCTTTCTTCCGATTGACAATAGACCGATAACATACACTCTAACGGCACAAATTGCCGCAATTTATAAAAACATAAATCTTTTTATGCCTGATAGAAAATTTTTAGGCGGGCTTTTGACACCTTCAAACAGCGAAAAAATAATAGAATGGTTTAAAAACCCCTTTAGAGATGAAGTTAAAGATAAAAAAATTGATTTTATAATTCTCTCGCTTGATACATTTGCC
>JAJQDG010000205.1 GCA_021202305.1 Candidatus Gastranaerophilales bacterium | reverse complement strand
GTTAAAATTCTATACAATTTTTGTATTTTAAGATATCATTTTTTTATGGACAAGAAAAAACTTTTTTTTATACTTTGCCTGATTTTATTCCTTTCTTTGGGACTCAGGTTTATAAATATTGATAAACAGGAGGGAATGTGGAATGATGAATATCTTACATGGGAAATAGCAAAAGCGGCTTTCCCGAAAGAATTTTTTGAAGCAATAATAAGAAATTGCCATGCTCCCCTGCATTACCTGTATTTAAAAATTTGGATACAATTTTTTGGCGATACAGATTTTTCGCTGCGCACATCTTCGCTTGTCCCGGGGGTTTTGTCCGTAATTTTAATGTTTTTTAACGGACGCATTCTGGGCAAAAAAATTTCAAATTCAAACGGGCTTATAACTGCGGGCTTTTGTGCAATCAGTTCTTTTTTGATTTATTTTTCGCAGGAAGTAAGAATTTATTCGCTGCTTTTCTTTTTAAGCGCACTTCACACTTATTTTGCACTCAAAACTATTGACGAACCCGATAATAAAAACTGCATTTGTTTTGCAATAAGCGCATTTTTAGTCATGACAGAACATACAATCGGATTTGTTTTTATTTTCTTTTCAAGTATTTCAACTATTCTCTTTGCAAACAAAAAAAAGAAATTCAAAAAAAATTTCATTCTCTCACTTCTGATAATGCTTTTGCTTTTTGTTCCTGTCGGAATTTTTATTTATGCAATTATGTTTAATCAGCAATATTTCAGCCAGTGGTGGGCGCCTTTCAGCTTTGCAAAACCGGCATTTTTCTTTACGGATTTATTTTCCCCTTATCTTATTAATATTACAAATGCGCCGCCTTATTTTTGGTCAATGGCGCAAAATGAAAACGGGTTTAATTTCGGATTTATTTTGTTTGCTCTGTTGCCGCTTTTTATGTGTGCATTTTGTATGTTAAAGGGCTTATTTTCTTTAGATAACAAGGTAAAATATTTCTTTTTGACTTCGGCGGGTGTTTATTTGACGGTTCTTTCAGCCTCGTTTTCAGGAAAGATTATTTTCTTGACAAAATATATGACAGAAATTTACCCTGCCTTAATTTTACTTATGATATGCGGCTTTGCAAGTTTTAAGGATAAAAATTTGAAAATAATTCTTGCGACGTCTTATTCTGTTATCTGTCTGTTTTTTATTCTTGCTTCAAACTATTCACCGGTTAAACTTGTAAGAACCGAGGGGCAGAATATTCCTGTTATAATGCTTGATGTGCTTAAATATAAAGAAACGGATAAAATTTTGTTTCTTTATTATCCAAAAGAGCGTTTCTTAAAATATTCGCCCGAAATAAAAAACAATAATAATATTGCGCATATTTCAAAATATGATTTCACTCTCGTAAAAGGTTCCGATATGGAAGATGCGTATAAAAACGGAAAGGAAACCTATAAAGAGCTTTTTGAGCTGAAAACAAACAAGCTTTTAGACGATTTTCTCGAAAGAAACATATTTTCAGGGATAAAAAAGGGGGACAGGTTTTTCCTTGTTGATTTTGCTCCGGTAACAATATTTTCCGCAGAAGATTTGGATGAAATAGTTCAAACGGAACAAAAATATAATGATACTCCGTTTTTGTATATTGTTTTTTCTTATATAAGAAACTACGTGGTAAAAGAAGCTTCAAGGCTTTTATGTTATGATGGGGCGGTTAATCATATGGATTGGCGGATTTATATTTTTGAAAAAACATAAAAAACATGCTTTGGAAGTCCGGTAAGAAAAATTAAAATTTTTCTATGAATTCCAAGTACTATAATTAGTGTAAATTATTGCCAATGGGCTTAAATAGTTGTATGATTGTTTGGTAGAATCGGAAAAAAAGAAAATGAAGGAAAATAATAAAATGGGTTTTCATATGCAGATACTGATTGCGCTTTTGCTTGGCATTAAGCGTAATTGGCACATATTTTTGGGACTTATACTCGGTGTAATATGCGGGATAATCTTTCCTAAAGTTCAATATCCCGTTGCTTATAAAGTGTTTTCATTCATCGGACAAGCTTTTATTAATACAATTCAAATGGTCGTAATTCCTCTGGTAATAAGTGCTATAGTAATAGGTATTTCAAGTATCGGAGACAACAAACAGCTTGCCAAATTCGGCAAAAAAATGATTTTTTATTATGCCATAATTACGGTTGCAGCGGTTGCTATAGGTGCGTTTATGGGGCTTATTATACAACCGGGGGTTGGCGCAAGAGAATTTATTGATCCTAATGTTGCTCAGGAATTGCAGGGCGTTGTTGCTTCAATGATGAACGATCAGCAGTCTCAATTTGCGCATATCTTTTTAAATTTAATACCGCAAAATCCTTTCCATTCGTTGAGCATGGGCGAAATGATTCCAATAATTATTTTTGTACTCATATTTGCAATTGCGCTTTCTAAAATAGGCGAAATAAACCGTCCGGTTGTTTCATTTTTTGAAAGTGTTTTTGCCGCAACAATGAAAGTTACCGACTGGATTATGTATCTTGCGGCTCCCGGTATTTTTGCATTAGTTGCTGCTTCTATTTCAAGCTTTGGAATATCAATTTTTCAGGGAGTAGGCAAATATTTTCTTGCTATTTTCCTTGGAATTTTAGTTCAATTTGTGTTCGTTTATCCTTTAATGCTAAAAATATTTTCAAAAGTTTCCGTAGCAAAATTATACGGTGCGGTAACCGAGGCTGCCATGGTTGCATTTGGCACGGCATCAAGCTCCGCAACATTGCCGCTTACAATTACATGCTGCGAAAAAAGAGGAATTTCAAGCAAAATTTGTTCGTTTGTTCTTCCTCTGGGAGCAACTTTGAATATGGATGGAACAGCCCTTGTGCAGACAATTGCCGTTTTATTCCTGACTCAGGCTTACGGAATTGAATTAAGTGCGCTTGCAATTGTGCAGATTTGTTTTCTTGCAATAATAGCATCTTCAACCTGTGCGGGAATACCGGGCGCCGGTCTTATCACAATTGCGCTTGTATTAAACGGTATTGGCTTAACACCCGAACAAATGGTCGTAGGTTTTGCATTCCTGTTTGCACTGGACAGGCTCACGGATATGCTGCGCACAACTGCAAATGTTGTGTCTGATACAGTTGTAGCCGCAATAATAGCTGATAATGCTAATGAAATAAATTATGAGCTTTTTAATAATCCCGAACTTCAAAAAGATATTATTTAATGAACATTGACATTATTTTAGAAGGTAAACTCAAAGAGCCGTGTTTTAAAATTGGCGTTGAAGAATTTAAAAAAAGACTTTTAGGGTACGTTAATCTTAGAATTATTGAGGTTTCTGATATAAAAGAATATGCGGCAAATTTTAAGAAAAATTATTTTATTATAGCTCTTGAAATAAATGGAAATACTCTTTCAAGTGTTGAGTTTG
>JAJQDG010000166.1 GCA_021202305.1 Candidatus Gastranaerophilales bacterium | reverse complement strand
GCAAATACATCAAACAATTCTTTAAAAGAGTTTTTAGAGGGATACACGGTTTTAATAAAATATCTTGAGTTTATTGCGGGCTGATATGTTTTTATAAAAAATCTTGCAGAAGAAATTCTGATTTTTCCGCAAGCTTTAAAAACGGCAAAATTTCTCAAATGATACGGCAAAATTTTCACTAAGCGAAATTTTCGCAAAAAAAAACCGGCGAACCGGTTAAATTTACCACATATTAGAGAGAGGAATTAGAGAGAGAAACTTTTATAATCTTTTTGATTAATTATCTAAACTACACTTGTTATATTCCCCGTATTATTAAATTAATAACATGTTTTTGATGATTTCGTAACATTTCTTAAATTTTAATATTGAGTTGTCTTTTTGTTTGATATAAAATTCAAAGGTTATGCTGCAAGAATTTTTATACGCAAAAATACACAGAGCAACCGTTACTGATGCCGATTTGGATTATATAGGCTCAATTACTATTGATAAGGCGCTTTTAAATGCATCAGGAATAAAAGAAAATCAGAAAGTAGATATTTTAAACGTAAATAACGGTGAAAGGTTTCACACATACGTTATTGAAGGAAAAGAAAATTCCGGTAAAATCTGCATAAACGGCGCCGCTGCAAGAAAAGCCCAGAAGGGCGACATTGTTATTATTGCAGCTTATGCACTTTTAAGCGAAGAAGAACAAAAAACATTTGTCCCGAAAATCGTACATGTAGATAAAAATAACAAAATTGTATAAGTGTACAAATTACAAACTTTTGTAAAAAATAAATCAAAAACGGGCAATTATTTATTTTCAGCATTTTTCTACTTGTTGTCTTAAAGTGTATAACGAAGGTTTATGAAGGTTAACAACATACAAAGTTATGATTCCTTTGGGAATACAAACACAAACGCCAAAAACAGCGGTAACCCGTCCTTTAAAGGTGCGCTTGCTATAAACTTTTGGGATGCAGTTGCAAGGGGAGGGTTTGCGGCTTCTTTTACCGTACAGGATATGACAGGCACCAATATTCCCCGTACATATCAAGCTTTGCAGCGAAATAAAGACATGACCGGAAAAAATAACTATAAAGCAGCGGCAGAAGTTGCTATAAGGGAATTTTTAACAGGTCCTTCCATGTGTGTAATTCCGATGATTGTTCTTGGAATATCTAAAAAAACTGCAGGTACGGCAGCAGAAGTGCCGCTTGAAAATATTGAAATGTTCTCGGATCAAATGAAAACCGTACTTAAAAATAACCCGCGCAGGGGGCTTAGCGTTCAGCCCGATTATGCTAAAAACATTAAATCAGAATTTTATGAAAGAATGTTTGCACTTGCGCTTGATGAAGATGTTGCAAAAAACGGCGTATCTGATTCTGCCAAAGAGCTTGCAGGCATGCTGAAAGAATATGATGAAGCGCCCAAAAGAGGCTTTTTCAAACAATTACTCAATAAAGATATTATTGATAAGACAAGCGGAAATAAAATCAACACTAAAGACCAGATATTTAACAAAATAATTACTAAATTTTCAGATATTAAAAAGACAAGAACAACGGATTATTCTTCGCTTTTAAGCTCTGATATGAAAGGAGAACTGAAAGGCAGGAAGTCCATATCTTCCCTTGTAAAAGATTTTTCAAACTTTGGCAATGACGTAGATAAATCCATGATGGAATATGCGCCGAAAAAAGGCGTAATTGACCATGCTCCTTTCAGTATAGATTCATTTATGGAGGAATTTAAAACAAAACGGGCAGGCTCAAAATTCATTACAAATATTCTTATGGTTGTAGCAACTGCCTTATTTATGATAAACATTCCAAAACTTTATACACTTTATAAGACAAACCCTGAAACAGACGCCTTTAGAGAAGAACAAAAGGGGGTAGTAAATGCAAATCAATAAAATTACCTCATTTGCTTCCGATATATCCAAAAAAGCGGGCAGCGCAGTATTAAACAACAAACCTGACGGAAAAAAACTTTCTGAAGGACTCAGAAAGGTTAATAAATTCGTTGAAGGCGAAAGCTATAATCCCGGGCGCGGCGCATATTATTTATTAATGGGCGGCTGTGTCATAGCACCAAGGCTTTTACAGGCAAGAGAACCCGATGAATTTAGAGAAATTCTGACAAGAGATGTCATTACGGTTTTAACAATTCTTTTTGCAATGAAAGGGCTAAAATCAGGCATGTGCGCTTCTGCGCAGAAAAAAGCCGGAATGGTGCTTGTATCTGACACGGTCGGCAAAAATGCCGGAAAATTAAAACGTTTGAGCGGATACTTTAATCCTGAAGGGGGAATTTCCGCACTTAATTCACAGGAAATTCTTGCAAGGTATTCGGGCATAAAGTCAAAAGACGAACTTGCAAATATGCTTTCAACCGTTGATAAAGAAGGCGGCAATATTGCAAAAATGTTCAGTATTGAAAAAAACGAAGGCATTATTCAAAAAATTAAAAATGGTTTAACCGGCAAAACCTCCAAAGAAACACCTCTTTATGATGCGGCAAAGAAAATGTTCGGCGGGGATTTCAGCTCAAAAACCAATGCCGAATTAATTAATCAGGTAAAAGAAATAACGGAAAAAAGCGGCAGCGCATACGAAGGCATGAAAGAAATTATTGGTTCAAATGCACTGGAGAGTACTGTTGGTGAAGCCGCAAACAGTGTTAAAGAAGGGATTTTAAACGGCAAAAAAAATCCTCTTACATATTATGCAAGAAACCTTTCGTCCAATTTTACAACGCTTTCTCTTGCAATTACGGCAGGTTTTCTTGGATTCGGGTTACCCAAATTTAATGAAAAATTAACTAAAAAGAGGCATTTGAACCAGCCTGAAATGACAAGTTCTAACCGCATAACGCAAACGAAACCCGAACAAAAACAAGGGTCTGTTTATAATGTGATTAACGCGAATGATACATTTAAAAATTTCTCAATAAAAGCATAGGTAAATATCTTTATTATGACCAATGCATAAATAATGAAGAAATCTTGCAGAAAAATTAAAATTTCTCCGGCAAAGCCGAACATAATTAAGTAATTTTTTGCACGAAAAACCCCTAGTTGACGCTTATGACTCTTGCAGTTAATGAATATGAACCATTTTTGTTTTTAAAGATTTTTATCTGTTCATATTCACCCGATTGATAAAGCCCTGAAACGCTGATATGTTTTATTCCGTTTTCTTCAATCAGGGCTTCTTTATTATAATGTCCCGAAACAATTGCAAGAACGTTATTATGCCTCGATAAAACATTTTTGTATAATTCTGCCTTATAAGTTTTTTTCATATCATCATAAGCAGGGGGAACAACCGGAAAATGTTGAAAAATTATCGCTTTTTTGTCTTGAAATTTAGATAAAGTTTTATCTAAAAATTCAAGTTCATCTGCCTTATAATATC
>JAJQDG010000028.1 GCA_021202305.1 Candidatus Gastranaerophilales bacterium | reverse complement strand
CAATTAATATTTGGAGTTTAAAATGGAAGAAGAAAAGAAAAAAATAAAAAAGCCCTCAAAAAAGCTTGTATTGTCTGTAATCGGCGCAGTTCTGGCAATTGGACTTATATATCTTTTGTATCAATCTTATCATTACCGTTCGACCGATGATGCTTATGTTGAAACAACAACTGTTGATGTTGCGCCCAAAGTAAGCGGGGAGATTGTTGAAGTTTTTGTTGACGACAATATGCGCGTTAAAGAAGGCGATCTGGTTGCAATTATTGAAAGAAATGATTATGAAATTAAGCTTGCGCAGGCAAAAGCAAGATATGAGCGCGCACTTTTAAATCAAAAAAATGCGAAGGCAAATTTTAGCGCATATAAATCAAAAATTGAACTTGCAAAAACAGATTTAGAAAGATACAAAGCGCTTTATAAAGACGGCGCCGTTTCAAAACAAGAACTTGATAATATGCAAACGCAGTATGATATGGCATCTGCTAACCTCACAAATGCCGATCAGGCATTAATTTCAGAAGAAAAAAATAATGTGGCAGACGCTGAAATATCAGAATTAAAAGCGTTAATGGAGCAGGCTGAGCTTTATCTTTCTTATACTAAAATTTATGCTCCGATAAATGGCACGGTTTCTTCAAAAAGGGTTGAAAAGGGAATGTATGTTAACCCGGGGACAGGGCTTTTTACAATAGTGCCTGATAAAACATGGGTAGTTGCTAATTACAAAGAAAATCAGCTTGAAGGAATGAAGGAAAATCAGGAAGTTTTAATTAAAATAGATGCTTATCCTCACCACACATTTAAAGGAAAAGTTGACAGCATCCAAATGGCATCAGGCGCAAAATCTTCAATGTTTCCGCCTGAAAATGCGGTTGGTTCTTTTGTAAAAATAGTTCAAAGAGTGCCTGTTAAAATTGTTTTTACGGAAGATATCGACACTGCTAAGTATAAAATTATTCCGGGGCTTTCGGTTGTTCCAAAGGTTAAAGTAAGATAGGATTAACTATGGAACAAACCTGGCGCCCTTCAATTAACCCATGGCTTATGATTGTGCCTGTTATTATGGCAGTTTTCATGTTTGCTCTGGATGAAACTATTTCAAATGTTGCACTGACATATATTGCAGGCTCTTTTTCCGTCAGCCAGAATGAATCTATTTGGATTGTAACAAGTTATTTAATTGCAAGCGGAATAATTATTCCTGTTGTTGATTACTTATGCAAATTAATGGGAAGAAAAAATTTCTTTATGCTTGCAATAATTGTCTTTACAGGTGCTTCTTTTCTTTGCGGAATTGCAAATTCCATGGCATGGATTGTAATAACGCGCTTTATTCAGGGGCTTGGAGGCGGGGCAATTTTGCCGCTTTCACAATCTATTATTATGGAAAGTTTTCCGCCCGAAAAAAGAGCGCAATCTATGGCGCTTTTCGGGTTAACCGTTATTTTAGCGCCTACAATAGGGCCTATAATAGGCGGCTGGATAACGGAAAACTGGTCATGGCATTGGATTTATCTTATTAATATTCCAATAGGCATAGTTGCTGTATATATGATAAAAATGCTGCTTGAAGACCCTCCGTACGCAAAAAAACAGAAAAATGCGATTTTTGATAAGTACGGTTTTATTTTTCTTTGCGGGTGGCTCGTTTTATTGCAAATTGTGCTTGATAAAGGTAACGATGCAGACTGGTTTTCCGCAAGGTGGATTTGCTGGATGAGCTTTTTTTCAACCGTTTTTGGAATTTTATTTTTTATAAGCCAGTTCAAAGGCAAAAATCCGCTTGTTGATTTATCTATTTTAAAAGATAAAAATTTTCTTTTCGGCACGCTCGGGCAAATTGTTATGATGTCTGTTTTTCTTGCTTCTGCTGCGCTTTTGCCTTCCATGCTACAGGCGCTTTTGGGGTATACTTCCTTTTTAAGCGGGCTTTCTATGGGTTCGCGCGGGCTTGGCAGCATTATGGCTATGGCGGTTTATGCTCTATGTGCAAAATATTTAAATGACAAAATATGGGCATCTTCAGGAATATTTTTAATTGCCGTGGGCGGAATGTTTTTTGGAATGATAAATCTGCAAATAAATTTGCAAACAATTGCATTTCCAAATGCTTTATTCGGCGCCGGCATGTGCCTTGGAATGACAACGCTTATAAACCTTTCTTTTGTATCACTCAAAAACGAACAAATGAATAACGCTTCGGGGCTTCAAAATTTGTTGAAAAATATAGGCGGCGCGTTTGGCACTTCAATTTCTTCCACATTAATATCAAGAGGCGCGCAAAAACATCAGTATATGCTTGTTGATAATCTTTCAGATATGAACAGCTTATTTGTTGATAAAATAGCTACTTTGACAGACTTCTTTTCTTCTTTTAGTGCAGATAGCGCAAAAACATTCCTTATGGCAAAAACATCGCTTTATAATGATATGATACAACAAGCGCACCTGTGGGCATACATTGATACATTCAGGATTTTTGCCGCCGCCTGCCTCATTATAATACCGTTTATTATTTTAATTAAAGTACCGAAATATTTAAAATAAAAAGTCTTACACTTTTACTTTAAACGGGTAATTTTTAGGTATTTTCCAGCCGTTTATCCAAATTAATGCCGTGCAGTAAGCAGGGTTTTTGTTTTCTTTTGTGCAGGCATAATTTCCTTTTAGCAAATTTTCTTCATTTATGGAATCTAAATCTGTAACATAGGGCATAAAGCCTTTTTGATAATAAATATTTTCTTTTGAAGGCTGAAAACTAAACATAAAGTAAATTACACCTTGACCCTCCCTTATTATTGCATTATTTTCATCATATTGCGCAAATTTTTCTTCGTCAAAATTTTGGGCGTTTGGAAAGAAAAAATAATCATAAGCTTTTTTACTTATTAAAAGTGAGCCGTCTGCAAAATAAATTGCGATATTATATCCATTATAACTTTGAAATTCATATTTTTGCATTGCACTTAAATAGGGCAGAATATATTTTTCATAATATTCCATGCATTCTTCATCATTAGAACAAGTATACGGCCAAAATTCTTTTGAACCGTTATCAAGCTCAGATAAGCTTATAGCCTGGTTCATTACACTGTATATTTTTTTTAGTCTTGTTTCAACAACCTGCTCTCTGTAATGATTTAAAACACTTGGTATCGTCATCGCAGCAACAACACCTATTATGGCAAGAGTGATGAGGGTTTCGGCTAATGTGAAAGCAGCTTTTGCATGGGGTATGCGCGTGTTTTTTGCAAGAATAAGGGCTGTTTTCGCGCCGGTTTTGCGCAAGGTTTTAGCTAAGGTAAATGCTTTAGAAAATTTAACATGCCGCTTAGAACTGTTATTTATTTCAGGCGGCATTAAAGCATTGCACAAAAAATTAAAAAAGGGGAATTTATCAAAAAACCTTAATTTTGAATTTTG
>JAJQDG010000172.1 GCA_021202305.1 Candidatus Gastranaerophilales bacterium | reverse complement strand
GATATAGTGAGCCTTTGTCTTAATTCTAAAAATGAAGAAGTAATATTATTGTGCATTAAAATATTGCACAAGCATTTTGAATTAACAAAAGACATCAGGCAAGAAGCTCTTGAACATATAAATAACGAAATACTGAAAGAAGAAATTTTGAGTTTAGCCTAAGTTTCTTCCGTTGTATCTTTTGATTCCGTATCAAGTTTTATATAATTAGTGTCTTTCCACCTTAAATCAATATATTTTACTTTTTGCTTGAGGGTTTTTGCCTCCGGCAGAATGGTCGGAATCCATTTAATGCGGTCATCCGTTGTATCATCAAGTGCCCCCAGGCGCAGCATAATATTGTCAAGCTGTACATACATATCATTCGGATTTCTTAAATCCAGATATATTACTTTTTGTTTTGAGTAAGTTTCAATTTTTTTAATAAATTTTAAAATTTCATCAACGCGCTTTTTATCCCATTTTTCATAATCATCTCCGCCGGTGCCATAGCTTAATATTTTTGTTGTTTTAAATTTAGAAGGAATAGGCATAAACTCCCTGTCCATATAACTGCCATCTTTTGTTACGGCAGAAATAGGCGCTGAATCTTTATTTGGAGCAATCAGAAAAACCGGTTCTCTTTCTTCAATAAAAACCAAAATTCTTGCCGGAAACCAAAACCGTCTTACATACGCTTTTTTCACAGATTGAAGTTTTGAAAGATTTTCTTCAAGCTGTTTTGTTGAATATTTAAAAATTTGCTTATCCGGAGGTTCGCTTGTCCTTATAATATCCGATATTTTGTATTCGGGAGTAATAACATTTCCTTCAATTTGCACAATATCAGGATTCATATTCATGATATCATCAGGATTTAAATACCACTGGTTAAGGTTTAATATTATCCATGAAATATACAAAAGTCCAAATATAAGCCCCACTCTTAAAAGCATTCTTAAATGACGGATTTGCCTTCTTACACCGGCAATTTTCCTGTGCATTTTAATGATTTTTGATTTTCTTTTATAATACTGTTTGGGTGTAAATTCGTTCATTATTTCTCAAATAAAGCTGTATTTAATATCAATTGTACAAGGTTTTTATAATCAATTCCCATATAATTTGCCTGCGCGGGAAGGTCTGATAAATCCGTCATGCCGGGGCTTGTATTAATTTCAAGAATGTAGGGCTTATTATCTGCAAGAAGAAAATCCACTCTTGATACACCCGAGCATTCGCAGGCTTTATGCGCCTTTATTGCCATTTTTTGAATTTTTTCGGTTAATTTTAAATCAATATTAAAAGGAAGAATAAATTTAGTAACGCCCTTTGTATATTTTGCTTCATAGTTATACCATTCTGTTTTTGTTTCAAAACCTAAAATGGGTGTAGCAAAGGTTTTATCTTCATCTTCTAAAACGCCGACCGTTAAACTTTTGCCGTTTATAAATTCTTCTATTAACACTTTATTGTCCGATTTATACGCGGCTGTCATTGCATTTTCAAGTTCATTTTCGGTATTTACTTTACTCATTCCGATACTTGAACCTTCCTTAACGGGTTTTACCATTAAAGGAAATTTAAGCGGTAAAACAGCCTTGTAAAAATCGTCTCCCTTATGGACGCAAACTGATTTTATAACGGGAAGCCCCTCATTTTTTAATATATTTTTGGCGGTTTCCTTATCCATACAAATGGCGCTTGATTTAACATTGCAGCCTGTATATTTAATTCCCAGAATTTCAAGCAATCCTTGAATGCAGCCATCCTCGCCGTATCGCCCGTGAAGTGCGTTATAACATATTTGAACATCTTTAAGTTTTTCAGATACATTCCTGTCAACATCAATCAAAATTGAATTTTTATATCCCAATTCAAAAAGGGCGTTAAGAACATTTTTTCCGCTTCTTAAAGAAACATCCCGCTCTTTTGACATTCCGCCGCATAAAACTGCAATTTTTGCGGATTTATCTATTTTATTATTTTGTTCCATATATCTTCCTCATATTTGTCATCCCCTGCATATATAATTTCAGGGTGCAGCCTTATTTTAAATTTTTCTTCAACTTTATCCTGCATTTCTTTCATTAAGTTCAAATAATCTGTACTTGTCGCATTATTAAAATTAATTATAAAATTCGCATGTTTTCTTGAAACCATAGCGCCGCCAACAGGCTTGCTTTTAAGAGAACATTCATCTAAAAGCCGCCCCGCTGAATTATTTTCAGGATTTTTAAACACACAGCCCAAATTCGGCTCGCCTAAATCCGGCTGAAATTCTTTTCTTTTTTCTCTGTTTTCTTTCATAAGTTTTTCTATTTCTTCATAAGAAGCACTCTCTTTAAGTTCAAATCTGGCGTTTAGAAGAAAATATCTCTCCTGATTTTTCAAAATTGTATTGCGGTATGAAAACTGCATATCTTCTTTTGTAAAATTTTTTATTTTATCTTCTTCGCTGTCATAAATACATGATGAAACAAAACAATCCGAAATATTCTGCCCGTTAGCGCCTGCGTTCATACAAACCGCCCCCCCGATTGTTGCCGGAAGCGCAGACAGAAATTCAATGCCGGAAAGTTTTAACTCAAGCGCCATTTCAGCAAGCTTTGCCGCACTTGCACCGGATTCAACCGTAACAGAAGGGGAATTTACTTCAACTTTGTTCAAATGTTTCGTTAAAATAACGGGTCTTTTTATTCCCTTTGAAGAAAGAAGAGTATTTGAACCCCTGCCTATTACAAGCGGATTATCTAAATTTGCAAGAAGGAGCGTAAATTCTTTTATTGAATTTGGAAAATAAACATCTTCAGCCGTACAATCAATGCGAAGCGTATTATACGGCGCAAGACTAATATTGGTTTTATGTTCTATTTCTTTCATAATACCCTCCAAGTTCATGTCCTATTTTTGTAACATCACCGGCGCCAATAGTTAAAACAAAATCGCCCTTTTCAATATATTTAGAAATTTCTTTAACAGCATCGGTCATGTTTCCGCCAATGTACTTGCAAAATTTATGAGATATCTCCCCTGCGAAAATTTTTGAATTATAGTTTTCATCAAATTCATCTCCGGCGGAAAACGTATCAACAACAAAAAGTTCATCTGCCCCGTCAAATACATTTAAAAAATCCTTCCACAGGTTTTTAAGCCTTGTATAGCGGTGAGGTTGAAAAATTGCAACGATTTTCCCTTTTGCCTGCTTTTTTGCCGTGCAGAGTGCAGCATGAATTTCCGTAGGATGATGAGCATAATCATCAACAACGGTTATATCACCGTTATACACCGTTTCAAAGCGGCGTTTCATTCCGCCGAAAGAAAGAAAATGCGGCAATATTTTATCAAGTTCAAACCCCTCTTCAAGAAGAACCGCTAAAACCGCCAAACAGTTATAAACGTTGTGTCTGCCTTTTATTCCCATTTTTACCTTGCTTAAAAATGAATTATTT
>JAJQDG010000041.1 GCA_021202305.1 Candidatus Gastranaerophilales bacterium | reverse complement strand
CTTGTTATGATATTTTTTACAACATCTGTAAACGCGAAAGAAATAAAAAATAATGTTCCAAATGTTACTTTAAATAATAATGTTACAATGCCTCAACTTGGCTTTGGTACCTGGACATTAAAAGGCGACATTGCAACAAAATGTGTTAAACAGGCAATAAAATCAGGTTACAGACTTGTTGATACAGCTCAGGCTTACGGAAATGAAGCAGAAGTTTATCAGGGAATTAAAGATAGCGGCATTGACAGAAAAGATATATTTATTACAACAAAAATTTCACCTGATAATATGCGAAATCATGTTGTTAAAGAATCATTAGATAAAAGTATAGAAAACTTGGGCGGAGAATATATAGACCTTGTCTTAATTCATTGGCCTGTTGATAGCGAAATTGAACAAACCTGGGAAATAATGGAAGAATATGTAAAGGCAGGAAAAATCCATTCTATTGGTATTAGCAATTTTAATCCTCATCACATAGATGATTTGTTAAAATATGCAAAAATAAAACCTGTCATAAATCAAATTGAAATACACCCCTACATGGCACAACAAGAAGTTGCAGGTTATACATTTAACAAAGAAATTCAAGTAGAAGCCTGGTCGCCGCTCGGCTCAGGTACAATTTTAGATAACAAAACAATAGCAAAAATCGCAAAAGCTCATAAAAAAAGTATTGCTCAAATTATTTTGCGATGGGATATTCAAAGAGGGTTAATTACTATACCTCGAGCGGAAAATTCTAATTATATAAAAGAAAATATTGATATTTTTAATTTTGAACTCACACCTGTTGAAATGTCAATAATCAATGGTTTAAACAAAAACCAAAGAGTTAATCCGAAAAATGACCCCGACAAATTCCCATGGTAGAAAAAATAATAAGGAGATAAAATAATGAAATACAGAAAATTAAGAGATTTAGAAGTAAGCCCGATTGGAACAGGCTGCATGGGGTTTTCCCACGGATACGGCAAAGTTCCTGACAGAAAATATGCAATTGAAGCCATAAGAAAGGCGCATGATTTTGGCTGTACGTTTTTTGATACGGCGGAAGTTTACGGGAAAGAACAGTTCTATAAAGGACATAATGAAGAAATAGTTGGTGCTGCCCTTGAGCCATTTAGAAAAGATATTGTTCTTGCAACAAAACTATTTATAGATAAAGATGAACTTGTTGATAATGATTTATACAACGTTATGAAAAACCACCTTGAAGCTTCATTTAAAAAACTAAGAACAGATTATATAGATTTATACTATCTGCATAGAATTAATGAACTTATTCCGGTTGAAGATGTTGCAGTAGTTATGGGTAAATTTATTGAAGAAGGGCTAATAAGAGGCTGGGGCTTATCGCAAGTTTCCGTTGAAACACTTGATAAAGCTCATAAAATAACACCTGTCAGCGCCGTTCAAAGCCTTTATTCAATGCTTGAAAGAGATTTAGAAAAAGAGATTTTCCCATATTGTCTTAAAAATAATATCGGAGTTGTGCCCTTTTCACCAATTGCAAGCGGATTTTTATCGGGCAGAGTTACTGTTAATACGAAATTTGAGGGCGATGATGTAAGAAAATTCGTTCCGCAATTATCAAAAGAAAATATTATTGCAAATCAACCTGTTTTAGATGTTTTAGCAAAATACGCAAAAGAGAAAAATGCAACAAACGCACAAATTTCTTTAGTGTGGATGTTACACAAATACAATAATGTTGTACCAATTCCGGGGTCAAAAAATCAGATGAGAATAATAGAAAACCTTGGAGCGTGGAATGTTGAATTAACGGAAAAAGAATTTAATTCATTGGAAAAGGCACTGGATGAATGTAAAATACACGGACACAGGGGTTCAGTTGAAACGGCACAAACAAGCTTCGGCAAGAATTGGGAAAATGACACTTAAAATGCGAAATTTGGAATAGTTTTAATATACTAATTTAAAAATTTGTAGTACTGTAAACAGACACATGAAATGATTTTTTTAGACAGATAAAGTGATTATTTCGGGCAAAATCCATTTAAAATTCTACACTAATGTTTGCATTTTTCATGAATTTCGTTGTTGTATTATAACCGTAAAACAACAGGTATCTTTTAAATATAATCCTTCCTTGGCGGGGTAAAAACATCAATAACATTGCCTGCTTCAATAACTTTAAAAGAATGAAGTGTATTTTCGGGGATTGAATAGGTATCACCTTCTGTTAATTCATATTTTTCATTATCAAAAGTAAGTTCATATCTGCCCGAAATTACATATCCGCTTTGTTCATGCGGATGTTTATGAGGTGAAGCGTAATTTCCTTCTACATAATTCATTTTTGTTACCTGAGATTTTTCGCCAAGCGATAAAGAATCCAAGGAAACACCTTTAAACATCTTTTTTATTGCATTTTCTTTTTTTACAACGATTTTCATTACTATTAGCCTCCATTTTTAAATTTTGTACTCAAATGCTATGTCGCCTCTTTCGTATTCATAGTTATCTAATTTGATTTCTTTAAATCCGAATTTTTTGTAAATATGGAGAGCGGGTTTAAGCTTACTGTTTGAAATTATAAAAAGCCTATGCGCTCTCTTTTTTAATGCCCAATTCATAGAAGCTTCAAATACCGCACTTCCTGCGCCTTTATGCGATACATTTTTATTTGAACAAAGTTTGCATATTTCCCACGTTGTTTCATCTATAGGCACTGTCATACAAGCGGCAAGTGCAATGTCATTTTCAACGGCAAAAAATATCATTGCCCCTTTTTTTAATTCATCATCAATTTTGTCAAAAGTTTCTATATCATGTTCTTCTAAAAAACCGAAATTTGATATAATCCAATCCGTATTGAAGTCAATGAAATCTTGCCTGTATCGTTCTTCAAATTGAATGATTTTCATACACTCCCTCCTTTTTCAAGAATTAAAATGACAGTATCAAGTGCGTTTGAGAGTTTACGGCACTCGTTTGAATTCAGCCCCATAATTTGAGCAGTTATTTGTTTATTAGTTAAATCAATCAATTTATCAGCCTCGCTATTGCCTTGTTCCATTAGTGATATTATTTCCGCCCGCTTGTCTTTTGTAGATTTTGTTTTTTGTACAAAACCTTTTGTAATAAAGCGGCGGATTATTCTGCTCAAATAGCTTTTATCGATATTTAAAGTTTTAGCAATCTCGCTTTGAGTGCATTCTTTTTTGATTTTAATTTCAAAAAGAATTCTTGTTTCAGCTGTTGTGTATTTAGAGCCAAGATAAGTTGAATTTAAAAAATCCATTTTCACCGTATAAAAACGATTGAAAGTTCTGATTTTATTGCACAGTTCATCGTATTTACCCATATTTATTTACCTTTAATAATGGTTGACTACGTCTACTTAATAATATAACGGAATTATTGGACATTGTCAATTATTATTAAAATTTTCCAGTATGAGTCCTATAGGGT
>JAJQDG010000103.1 GCA_021202305.1 Candidatus Gastranaerophilales bacterium | reverse complement strand
CATTTATGATTACAAAAGATATAAGAAAAGAGGTTTCCGAAACAAATGCTAAAAGTCAGGTAGCTACCGTTAAAAATTTAATTTTAACCGAAACAAAAGAAGAAAATATTTACTGGGAATTGTATGCCGAAAAAGGCAGCTATGACAGCAAAGCCGGCAATGTAATTCTGGAAAATGCTATGGGAAATTTTTATAATTCAGAGAATGAAGTTGTATTAAGCTTCAAATCGAATTTAGGTACCTATAATGAACAAACAAAAGCCATTGTTTTAAGGGGTGATGCGCTCATAGTGGCGCATGACGGCTCATCAATAAAATCTGACGAGATTGTGTATAATAATAAACGGGAAGATATAACCGCAAGGGGCAACGTTGTTGTTAACAGAAATCAGGAGCTTATTTCAACGGCAGATTCGGCGCATTTTGACAGAGAGCTTACTTTTTTTGAAATATCGGGCAATACAAAAACAAATATCTTTTCAAAAAATGGTACGGATACGCAGAAATTAGTAAATCAGGCTGAGGAACAATGAAAAAAACTATTTTAACATTAATATCAATTTTTTTGATAGCTACAGGTGCGGTATTTGCCGAAAATGTTGTAATTGAAGCAAAAAAACAAGAAATTAAGGTTGACCAAAACAAAGGCTTTTTTAACGGTGATGTTAAAGTTACCGTAGGTGATGTAACCGTTAAAAGTCCGCGTGCAGAGCTTGATTTAGACCCGAACAGCAAAAAACCTTCGCTTGCCGTTTTTTATGACAACCCGTATGCTTTCCAAAATAAAGACAATAAAAAGCATGAAATTAAATCAAGAATTATGAAAGTATCTCTGATTAAAAAAACAATACTGGCTGAAGGCGATACTCAATCTATTATGCTGAAAGACAGACAGCCCGTTATAACAATAAATGCCGATATGCAGCAGTATGATACAAATACAAAACTTATGCGTGCAAAAGGCGGCGTGATAGTTCATTATAATGATGTGGAAACCTTTTCCGAATTTGCAAGCGCAATAGTTGATAAAGAAGGCAGCGTCAAAAATTTAAAACTTGAAGATAACGTAGTTATAAAAGAAGGCGTAAACATCTTGAAGGGCAACAAATTTGAATATATTGCCCCGAGAGAAGAATATTATTTGACCGGAAACACATCTTCCGACCTTACTTTTGATGACGGGACAAGACTTTTTGTAAAATCAAGATATCAGCAGTATAACAGATTAACAAATAATGTCATTGCGGGCGGCGATGTAAAAGTGAATTTTAAAGATTATTTTGCGCAGGGTCCAAAAGCCCAGCTTTTTGTTGATTCAAAAACAAATAAGCCCAAAGAAGTTATCTTTACCGGACGTTCTAAAATTACGCAAAACGGAAGCACCGTTGAAGCTGATAGAATTAGAATGACTATGGAACCTAAAGAATTTTTTGCGGATGGAAATGTAAAAACAAGTATACAGGGAAATAACGGTAGTATGGAGATTATGCCTTAATTATGAATATTACTTTAGAAAATAAACAATGTCTTATGGCAGGGGACGGCATTTTGCCGGTTAAAATGGCTCAAAATGCAAAAGAAAACGGGTTTGAAGTGGTTGCAATTTCGCTTTCTTCCGACAATTGCAAAGATTTACAGAAATATTGCTCAAAAGTGTACTCATTTAGTCCGGGGCAGGTAAATTCAATTACAAAAGCAATACTGGATGAAAAAGTAAAGCAGCTTACATTTTTGGGTAAAGTTTCAAAAACCATGCTCTTAATGCGTCCGAAACTTGAGCCGAGGGCAATTGAAATGCTTAGAGAAGTGCCAAAATTAAATGATGATGCCATTATGCTTAAAATAATTGAAGAAATGGAAAATAACGGTATAACAATTCTTGACCAAACAATTTTTATTAAAAGTTTAATGGTTCAAAAGGGCGTGATGACCAAAATTAAACCAACAGAAGCGCAGCTTATAGATATCGAATACGGTTATAAAACTGCAAAACAAATGGGGGAGCTTGATATAGGGCAGTCTGTTATCATGAAAGATAAAATGATTCTTGCGGTTGAAGCAATAGAAGGCACTGACAAATGCATTAAAAGAGGTGCAAAACTTGCAAGAGGAAAGGGCGCCGTTGTTGTTAAGGTTGCAAAACCAAATCAGGATAAACGTTTTGATATTCCTGCGGTCGGAATAAGAACTTTAAAAACCATGAGAAGGTACGGTGCGAACGTTTTGGCGCTCGAATCAGGCGAAACAATTATGGTTGATTCGGCAAAAATTGTAGATTATGCAAACAAGCACAATATCGTTATAATGGCATTTTAAGGGGTTATAAGATTGCGCGGAAAGATTTTCATTATAACGGGCGATTATTCAGGCGACATGCATGCTTCAAAAGTTGTAAAACTGCTTCAGAATATGATGCCGGAGCTTGATATTGAAGGCGTGGGCGGATTAAATCTGGAAAAAACGGGCATAAAGCTGCTTTTTAACCATGACAGGATGAATGTTATGGGGATAAGCCTGAAATCAATCTATAATCACTGTTTAATGGGGAAGAAGATAGTTAATTATCTGGTAAATGAGTATAAGCCAGATTTGGTTTTACTGGTTGATTACGGTGCGTTTAACCTTCAAATTTCAAACCATCTGAAAAAAAACGGAATGAAAATTTTTTATTTTATTCCGCCGCAAATATGGGCTTCAAGAAAATGGCGGCTTAAAACAATTAAAAAAAATATTGACAAAGTTTTTACAATTTTTCCTTTTGAAAGCAAGTTTTATGAGGATGAAGGGATTAATTCTTTATATGTCGGGCATCCGCTTGTAAAAGAACTGCCCGCGCCTGTTGATAAAGATATCTTTTTTGAAAAACACGGGCTTGATAAAAATAAAAAACTTATAGGTGTTTTTCCGGGGTCAAGACGTTTTGAGATTAAATTTTTATTTAAAATATTTGAAAATGCGGCAAAATTGATTGAAAAAAAATGCAAAAATGTTCAGTTTGTTTTTTCCCTTTCCAAAAATTTGCCTGATAACATATTTAAAACCGAATACCCTGTCTTAAAGGATGAAAACCACGCGCTTTTATCTGCTTCCGATGCATTAATACTGGCATCGGGTACAGTTGCACTTGAGGCATGTCTTTATGAAACGCCGATGATAATTTCATACAAAGGACCTTTTTTGTTGTATCTGGCATATCTCATTGTCAGGACAATAAAAAATGCCTGTCTTGTAAATATAATAACCGGCAAGGATATAGTGCCTGAATTTTTAATGTTTGATGCGACTGATAAAAAAATTGCGGATAAAATTTCAGAAATTATTGAAAATGGCGCGCCCGAACAAAAAGAGGGATTTTTAGAAGTAAAAAAAGCGCTTGGTGATAAACACTGTGTTGAAATTGTTGCAAAAGAAATAATTAAGGAGTTTAAAAATGGCTAATATTATAACATTATCCAGAATCTTTCTTGCATTTATTGCTATGGGGCTTTTATTTACCGGTTCCGGCAGCGCGCCTTATTATGCACATGTTTCCTTTATTTTAACAATTTTTGTTATGTGGTTTGACGGACTTGACGGTTATGTGGCAAGAAAATTCCATGAATCGTCAAAACTTGGTGCTGTTCTTGATATTATGGGTGATAGAATTGTAGAGAATATTTACTGGGTAGTTTTTTGCGCGCTTGGCTGGCTGAACGTTACAGTGCCGCTTATAGTTTTAACAAGGGGCATAATAACAGACAGTCTTAGAAGCCTTGCTCTTGAAAAGGGTTATACGCCTTTTGGAGAAAAAACAATGATGCAGGGCAAAATTGCAAAATTTATCGTAGCTTCAAATTTTTCGCGATTTACTTACGCCCTATGCAAGGCCGCAGCTTTTCTGCTGATAATTTTGGGGCATATCAGATTTGAATATCCCCATAAAGAGATTGTTCTTCAAACCGGAATTATATGCGCAATTATTGCGGTTATATTTTGTGTACTTAGAGGAATTCCTGTTATTTTTGAAAGTAAGAGATTTTTAAAATAATGGATAAAGCATACTTAAATATTGTATTGTTCGAGCCTGAAATTCCTCAAAATACGGGAAATATTGCAAGACTTTGCGCTTGTATCGGAGCTAAATTATTTCTTATCGGACGATTAGGATTTAATATAACCGATAAAAAACTAAAACGATCGGGGCTTGATTATTGGGATAAGGTTGAAGTTGAGCATTTGCTTGATTTTTCAGAATTTGAAAATAATTTTCCTGTATCTGAAAATTTCTATTATCTTTTTACGACAAAAAGCAAAAAATCGTATTATGCTGCCGATTTCAAAAAGGGTGCTTTTTTAATTTTCGGGCCTGAAACAAGAGGGCTTCCTTCTTTTTTACTTGAAAAATATAAAAGAAACTGTGTTACAATTCCAATGAAAGAAGGTTTAAGAAGCTTAAACCTTTCAAACAGCGTTGCAATTGGCGCGTATGAAGCTATTCGCTGTTTTGGAGGAATTTAGAGAAATAAAATGGATACAAATGCAATTAGAATTGACAAAGAATATGTAAAAAAGCTCTTACCTGAAAGAGCTCAAAATTCAAATAAAGGTACATTTGGTACGGTTTTAAATATTGCAGGCTCGGTTTTTTATTCAGGCGCCGCCGTATTAAGCTCATTAGCTGCGCTGAGGTGCGGCGCGGGTGTTGTACGTTTGGCATCCGAAACCGACGTCATTCAGCAAATAGCTTCATTTTCGCCGGACATTACTTTTATTGATTTGGGGTTCAGCGAGCAGGGGTGTATACCTAAAAACGCCTTAAAATACATTCAAAATCTTAAAACTCCGTCCGCTGTTTCAATCGGCTGCGGGCTTACGACTTTACCTCCCGTTAAGGCTTTTTTAGAAAAATTTTTGGAAACCTATACGGCTTCACCTGTTCCGATTGTAATAGATGCGGATGCAATTAATATTTTATCTTTGATGCAAAAACCGATTATACCTTTGAATTCGGTAATTACTCCTCACCCCGCCGAATTATCCCGTTTGATTAAAATAAGTGTCAGCACCATACAGCAGGATAGAATTAAATGGGCTGATTATGCTTGCAAGCAGCTTGACTGCATTGTAGTTTTAAAGGGTCATGAAACAGTTATTGCAATACCTAACGGAAATACATTCGTGAACACTACAGGTAATTCGTCATTGGCTCATGCGGGCAGCGGTGATGTTTTATGCGGGATGATAGCAGGTTTTGCAGCCCAGGGGGTCAAACTTGAAGATGCCTCTGTTCTTGCAGTTTATCTTCACGGGCTTGCCGGCATGCTGGCTTCTGTAAAACTTACCGAATATTCTGTTTTAGCTTCGGATTTATTAAATTTTATACCAAACGCCATAAAGGAATTTGTATAATTTTATTAAAAGACAATTGCCAAACGGGGCAATATGATATATCATTGTGAAATAGCAGTTTTGGGAGTGAAACATGGATAAAATAGCAATCGGGTCCGATCATGGCGGTTTTAATCTTAAAGAAACAATAAAAGATTATTTAAAAGCACATGGAATAGAATTTGTAGATGTCGGCATTTACACAAAGGAAGCCTGCGATTATCCTATTATAGCGAAGGCTGTTGCTAATGAGGTTGCACAGGGCAAATGCGACAAGGGGATTTTAGTCTGCGGAACAGGACTCGGTATGGAACTTGCCGCAAATAAAATTCGCGGGATAAGAGCTGTAGCGCTTGAAAATACATATTCCGCGCGTGTTTCAAGAGCGCACAATAATGCAAATATCCTTTGTTTGGGTGAAAGAGTTATAGGCGAACACTTAGCTTTAGATATTGTCGACATGTGGCTGAAAACAGGTTTTGAAGGAGGCAGGCACAAAAGACGGGTTGATATGATCGAGTAAAAAAACTTGATTATGATTTGCGTTTTTTCTATACTTAACTCGTATATTTAAGAGAAAGAAACAAAATGGAAGATAAAGAATTAATTTTGGGTCAATACAAGGTATATAGCGAAGCTAAAGAGAATTTTATTGACAGACATTTTGCCACGAACAGATTTTATTTTGTATTTGCTTTTGCACTTTTGACTGCTACTTATGTTTTCTATGCACTTTCTCCGGGACTTATTCCTTTAATTGTTACGGCGGCTTTCGGTATTGCCGTGTCGATATTGTGGTGGCTGAATATTGACTCCTATCAGGTGCTGATTAAAATAAAATATTCCAAAGTTCTTGAATATCTTGAAACAAAATTGCCAGAATCCCCTTACAACAAGGAATTTCAAGAAACTAAAAAATTAAATCGTGCAAAAAACCTTACTTTTCCTGACGTTCAAAAAGGTTTCGCGGGATTATTATTTTTTGTTTTTCTTATAATATTCATTATGTCAATTGCAGGGGCGCTAAACTTCAAAAACGCTGTTTGGTTTTAAAACAGATAAAAAACACATAAATAATTTTGATTTAAGCACAAATTACGCCGTATAAAACGTACTTGAGCCGCTTTGCGATTTGGTTTTGATTAAATAAGCCATAAATATCTTCCCTTTTTGATTAATGAATTTATTTATAAGTGCCGGAGTTTATAGGAAAAGTTTTGTTTTTTTCTGCAAACTCAGCTGTCAGATTATCATTTGAGCAAAACTGCTTTATGATAATTTAAACAGTAATAAAAAATGATGAAAAAAAAGGGTATTTCTACCCATTCGCATACTATCCGAAGCATTAACAACAGTAATACTATACCCCATTTTATGGTAATTTGCAAACACTTTGTGAAGAATTATTAACTGTTTTTCTTTTTGTCCGTATTTTTCTCTTTTTTTATTGTTATTTGTCCGATTGGGCAATATAAATCAGCATGTCGGTTAATATCCGTCAGGCTTACTATTTATTACCATATTTTAGTTGAAATTTTAAAGGAATTAAATATGGAATATGTGAATTTTAGCGCAACTTTGCCTATTTCGGCTTATTTATGGCTGGAAGAAACTTCAAGAAGGAAAAAACTCTCAAAAAACGAAATTTTAAATACAATTATTTTCGCCTGCAAAATCACTCCCAAGGCGGGTTTTAAGGTGATTAAAAATGCCGGATTTTACAATAGCTATAATAAAAAATAGGTGGTATACATCGCAGGATTAAAAGAAAGGGAGGTCTTAATGGATACCGAAAACGAAAATTTGTATACAATCGAACAAAAACAAGTTCAAATCAAAGAAACGATTGAACATGATGAAAATCCTGAGCCGAAAGCCGAGCAGAACAAAGAACTTGAGCTTGCACTTGCAAAAAAAGAAATTTCCGAGCTTAAAGAAAAGTATTTGCAAAAAGAAAAAGAATGCATGATTGCAAAACAAAAAGAAAATACGCTTGAACTTCTTTCTCAGTCAGGACTTGATTCTTCTGCTTTAGAGCTTGTTCTTGTTCCTTCAAATGAAGAAATGACAAAAGAAAGAATTGCGGTTTTAAAAGACTATATTGAAGATGTAAAAAAAGAAATTTTAAAAAATTACATTGATGCACCATTGCCGTTAAGTTCAGGAAAAGCTGCGGATTATGACGCATTTATTGACGGTTTTGACTCAAACAAACTATAAAGAAAGGAAAACAAAATGACAGAAAATTTAGCGGAAAAGTACTCACAAAAAGTTGATGAAAGGTTTACGGCAGGCTCTTTAACCGAAGCTTTAATCAATAAAGACTACGACTGGACAGGCGTTGATACTGTTAAAATTTATTCAATAGATACAACATCTCTTAACGATTATACTAAATCGGGAACCCAAAGATACGGTACACCATCTGAACTTACAGACAGTGTCCAATCTTTGACTCTTACTCAGGACAAAGCCTTTACATTTACAATAGATAAACTTTATGAACTGAGCCAGGAAGGCACAAAAAGCGCAGGCGCTGCTTTAAGGCGCCAGCTTGATGAGGTTGTCGTACCTGAAATTGATATCTATCGTATTTCAAAATTAATCGAAAGTGCAGGCGCCAGTGAAGTTTCTTCAACAACAAAATCAAATGCCTATGAACAATTTTTGACCGCAATGGAAACACTTTCCGATAGTTTAGTTCCTTTGGTTGGCAGAATTGCACTCATTTCACCTTCATTTTATAAGTATTTAAAGTTAGATGATACTTTTATAAAAAATTCGGATTTAGGTCAAGAAATTACAATCAACGGTCAGGTAGGCAAAGTTGACGGTGTTCCGATTGTGGTTGTGCCGTCAAGCTATTTGAGTTCAAATGTTAATTTTATTGTAACTCACCCGAGCGCATTAGTTGCCCCTGTAAAATTGAGTGAATACAAAATCCATACAAATCCCCCCGGCGTTTCAGGTTCCCTTATTGAAGGCAGAATAATCCATGATGCTTTCGTTTTAAACAATAAACAAGCCTCGGTATATGTTCATCAGACTGCAGAGGCTGAATAAAAATTTTAGAGCGCACCAAAGAGAAAGGTTTTGAATATGTCAGAAGATTTAACAGAAACAGTTTTGCAACTTTTAGGCAAGGAAAGTGACGAGATTTTAGTTCTTAAAATTGAAGCTAAATTAAATGAAATACTTTCTTATCTTAACCGCAGTGAATTGACGGATGAAATTTTTTCTTCTGTTGCTGTAGTTATTGCCGATTGCATAAAAAATGGCGATATGGGCAATATTCAATCCGTAAAAGAGGGTGATTTATCAATGAGTTTTGCGAATAATTCATCCTTCTTTGGGAAGCTCGATTCATTCAAAAATATCACAGGAGTTAATTGATGTTCAAAAACGATACCTTGACGGTTAAAAGGGAGGTTTACGAATTAAATGAAGGTGTGGTTACTTATTTAGAACCTCAGATAATTTATGAAGAACTCCCCTGTCATCTTTCAATTGTTTTAAATGCCACTTCAAAAACAAATGCTATACCGTTTCTGTATTCAGATTTTACTTTATTTATTGATTATGATTCAAATCTTCGCATAAAAGAAAACGACATTTTATATGTAACTACATCTAAAAATCAGGAATACAAGCTGTATGCGGGCGAGGTTAAAATTTATAATTTTTCAATTCAAATCAAATGCAGACAGGAAAAAATCATAGAAAGTGAAAATTAATGATAATTGACGAAATTAAAACTTCTATATCAAAAGCCATATATCAGGCAGACAGTTCAATAGTTTTTCATTTTGAAGAAATTCCTCATACCGGTTTTCCATGTGCTGTTCTCATATTGAAAAATTTTCAAATCACACCGTCTGTTTTATATGATAAGCAAAAGTGCAATTTTTCTTTCGAACTTGTTTATATGAAATCTTCGGATAATAAAATTTCAGAATTGCTGGATGCTTGTGAAACTCTAAAATCTGCGCTTTTGCCCGCTGTTTCTGTTTTGGATAAGAAAATAACTCTGGATGATGTTGAATTTTTGGTTTCAGAAAAAAAACTTGTTATGAAATTTTGCATGAATTTTTACATGTTTGAAAACGATGAATCTGAAACAATGGAAACACTTGATATTACACTTAAAGGAGAATAAAAATGCCAGATAATCAACCGACCTTTACGGTTACATTTAAAGAACTAGCAGTAAGCGCGATAAAAAGACAAACAAGAGGACATGTTATACTGGTCTTAAATTCCGATGCTGACCTTGTTTCTTACAAAAGCTTTTCAGATGTTGATGAGAGCTTATTTAGTGAAAACGATTATTTTTTAGTTGAACTTTGTTTTAAGGGAAATCCCGAAAAAGTAACGATTTTGTCAGCAGAGGAAGATATTTCCGATTTAACGGCAAAGCTTGATAAATACGATAACTACACTCTTTGTTATCCTGATATAACAGAATCTCAAATGACAGCTGTTAAAAATTATTTGAATAATGAAAGAGAAGCAAATAATTATTCCATAGCTATTTTTGCAAATGCTGACGGAATGGATGCTCAATATATTATAAATTTTGTATCAAATGATATCGACATTTTATATGACGATGAAACAAAAACCGTGAGTGCTTCTGATTATACTGCAAGAATAGCAGGCGCGCTTGCAGGTTTATCACAAACACGTTCGTTAACATATTTTGAACTTTCAGAAATTGTTGACGCCGATGTTTCATCCGATGCCGATGAAATTGTCGCAAACGGAGGTCTTACCGTTATTTATCAAGACGGCAGTTTTAAACTGGGGCGTGCGGTAAATTCACTTGTTACTCTGGAAGACGGCGTAACCGAGGCATTTCAAAAAATAAGAATTATAAACATTATGGATATGATTGCTAATGATATTATTTCGACATTCAGAACAACTTATGTCGGTAAATATGTAAACAATTATGCAAATAAAAAGCGTTTTATAGGCGCAATTAATACTTATTTAAACAGTCTTGCGTCGGAAGGACTTCTTGAAGAAGAAAATGAAAATGCTGTCAGCTTGAGCTATGACAAAATCAAAGCTTATATTGAAGAAAAAGGTGTATCGACGGACGATATGACTTATCAAGATATTATCACTTATAACACAGGTTCAAAAGTGTTATTAGACGGAGTATGCTCTCCGACAGATTGTATGGAAGATTTAGACCTTGGGTTTTATCTTTTTCAGGCATTAGAAAGCGAGGAATAAAATGACTATAGTAGAAAGCGCCCTTAGGGGTACATACGGCAGAGTTTGGCTTGAAGGCGAAGAAATCGGCATTTTAAAGCACATTAATTTGAATGTTACTCCAAACTATGAAGATGTAATTGTCGGTTTTACAGTTGACAGGCAGGCTGTTTCCATAAAATATTCGGGCGAACTCAGTTTTGAAGCCGTAAATTCAATTTCAAGCGAACTTTGTTCAAAATATATAGAAAATACAAATTTGCGCTTTACGATTGAGTGTAATCTGCAAGACCCTGCTGCTGACGGACAGGAGGAAGGATATACGATAAATGGCGTAACCTTTGATGAATTTCCTCTTGCAAATTGGAAAAAGGGTTCTTTAATTGAAAAAACATTCAAATTCAGAGCATCTGATATTGTCGTTTTGGATTCTATTCAGTAATTAAAGGGGTTTTAAGATATGGACAATCTTGAAGAACTTTTAAAAAAAGTTGAAGCAAATCATGAAAATTTACATAAAAAAGAAAAAATAAATTGTACAATTGCAGGGCATACGTACGAAGTAATTCTTTTAAGCAGAAAAGAAAAAGCGGAACTTATATTTGACAGTGAAATAAATGCAGAAAAAAATCTGAAAAATATATACAAATGGTTAAAACCAACCATATATCGTTCTTTTCAATTGAAAGATTTAGCTGTTAAGGCGCGTGAAAACGGCTTAATAGATGATTACTACGGTATTATTGATATGCTTTTTGAGCCGAATGAAATATTAGAAATAATAGATTTTATTCTTGAGTCAAATAACCTTAAAAAACTTAACAGCGAGGTTATTGAGCTTCAAAAAAAGTAATTTATGAGGATTTGAACCTCTACCTTTGTTCTTATTATTTAGAAAGAGGAATTATGCCAAATCAAATCCTCGCGTTAAGCGCCAGAGAAAAATGCTTTTTGCTTGCATCATTACAAGAACACAATAAACGGAAGAAAAAATGACAGACACCATACAAAAAATGATAGACATTCTAAACTTTCCAATATTTAATACCCGCAAAATTGAATTGCCTGAAATTAAAAATTTGGACGGAATATTTTTCGGAAAAAATAATTTTGCAGAACCAATTAATTCAATACAGAATATTTCTGCGGACAACCCCCAATTAATGCAATATAATGTATTTGATTTTAAACTGCTTGATTTTCTAAAAGTTGTAAACCCCCATTTTTCTTACACTATGCCATTAGAAATTAAGGAAAGTGTTCTTGCAAACATTTTAAACTTTTTCCCAAAAGAATATACGGAATGTTTTTCTGATATTTCTTGTATAAATGCTTTGCCTGAAACATTGGAGCTTGACACACCCCCCGAATCGGGCTGTTTTCCGGCTTTTCCGGAAATGCCCGATATCGGCGAGGGTTTTTCAAAAAAAATGCCGGAAATATTTTCCTTGAGTAAAGAAATAAATGATTTTAATTTTGAAAACAATTCTTATAACGATTTTTTTGATTATAAAAATACGGTAAATAAAGTAAAAAATATAATTGAACCCGGGATTACAGATATTATCGATACAAATAATTTAACAGAATTTAATAATAATCAATATATAAATTCTGATGTTGTTTTATTTAATTTAAAAAATAGTTTAAATGACGCACTAACAAATATTATTAACAATTTTAACGCCGCAAATAAAATTGAAATAGCAAAATCGCTTTCTTCTGCCGAGAAAAAAGTCAATTCTGACGACCTTTTTAAAGAGTTGGCGGATTCACTTCGTCTGGCGCAAGAGGACAGAACTATTTCTGACAGATATTAAAGGAGTAAAAATGTCATCAAAAAGAATGAATATCATGTTTTATTCATCTTCAACGGGAGAACAAATAATTTTTCCGATTAATCCTGAAACCATTGAGATGAAATTTGAAAAAAATATCGAAAAATTTGATATTTTAGGATGCGGACAAATTAATATTATGGGAAATCCGAACCCTATGGTAATAAAACTTTCCCACTTTTTACCCGAAGATGACAGCATTTTTGGAAATACAAATTCCGGAATTATCTATAACGACGGCTTATCCGGCGCAATTGAATGCGGGTATTCTTCATTGCTTGCGATTGACATTTTTAAAAAATGGGCGCTTCAAAAACATATCATCAGGCTTGTCATAGACGACGACTTAAATATGGAATCTTTTATTGTTTCATTTAGTGAAACTTTGCGTGAAAGCACCGCTTCAAGACCCTATATTCTTGAAATTTCAGAGTATAAAAGCCCATGCGCAAGCTCATTGAGCGGATTAGGACTTGTTACAAGAAAAAATACGCTGCAAATTCCAAAAACAATTTTAATGAAGGCAAATGATACAATTTATTCTATTGCAAGTAAATACGGACTGGATTATAAAATCCTTGCCAAAAATAACGGTATAACCGATGTTAATGAAGAATTAACCGGACAAAAAATTTCAACAACGGGAGCATAACTTATGAAATTTTTAATTGACGATGTTGAAATTAAAACGGTAATCCGGGGTGCTTACATAGAAGGAAGTCTTTCGCTTGTGTCAAGAAGCGCCGGCCTTTCGTACATATATAACCCTTCCGATTCTGATTTTGCTTTGTATAAAGCAAAAATTAATTCAAAGCTTGTCATCAAAAACGATGACGGAGATAATATTTTTAAAGGATATATTCAGGAAGTAAGCTATCAAACGGATAAACACCTTGTTAATATTTATGCGCGCGATTTTCTTTCAACTTTGTTGAATACTTATGTAACAGGGCGCTTTAAGGGAACTCTGTCATCAATTTTGAATAATGCGCTTGCCGATTTTGATTTTACTTTCGGGCTTGATTCTGTTTTGCAGCAGGAAGTTAATATATTAAGTCTTGGCGAATTTACGTATTATGATATTATATCCGCTGCAGCATCAATATTATATGATGATGATTTTAAAATATATTTGGATGGAAATTCTAAGTTACAAATTCTGCTTCCATTTTTTAACAATTCAAAAGGTGATTTTATATTAGGGCAAAATATTTTATCATCTCATTTTTTCATGCAAGAAAACAAAAATACGGGAAGAATTAAAGCAATCGGTCAAGATGATGTAACGGCAGGCACAATTATAAGGGTAATTGATCAGGATGCTTCAATATACGGTTATTTTACGGTTGTTAAAGATAAACACATATATACTTCGGTTCATACAATGGAATTGGAGCTCAAAGAAAGGAAGGTTTCACTGTGAGCAAAATATGGGCCGGCGAAATTTTAGATATACTTGACAAAAATTCAGACAAAAGAAATGTTCGCGGTTATAAAATATGTACGGTTAAATCAGTTTCACCTTTTGTATTTACATATAATGATATTGATATTGGTACACAAGAAGGCGATGTTATTTATATCCACCCCTTATTTATTTCAAGTGCAATCTCGCAGGATGAAAATACGCTTTTAGATGCGCAGGCTTTCACAAGCTCTACGGCATACAATTCGCCTTCATTTTCGGCGGTCATCGAAGGAACCATGCCGGCTTTTTTAAAAGAGTTTTATCTTTTCTACAAAGAATGGCAGTCCGTATTTCTTCTTTCGGTTGGCGATCTTATAGCAGTTTATGAACTTGGCAGGGGCAAATATCTTGTTTTGCAAAAAGTAATCAAAGATGTGGAGGAAGATGAATGAGTTTTAATTTTATACCGGTTACGCTTGACGATGAAACAAATGCGGACGAATTGCCGATTTTCTATGAGCTTGCACGAGATTTGGATACATTAGAAATTCTTGTTAAAAATGGGGAATTTTACACTGTTTCAAAAAATGAAGCGCTTAAAATTTGGATTTTAAAAGCACTTCATAAGCAAACATCAAGATATGAATACAGAGCATATTCAAATAACTACGGAAATGAAATATTAAAGCTTTTCGGCAGGCACTTAAAAGATTCTTTGTTGAAATCGGAATTAAAAAGATACATTGAAGAAGCGCTGTTTGTAAATCCGTATATAAAAAAAATAGAAAATTACACATTTTTAAAAGAAGGTTCAAAAGTTACGCTAACCTTTACGGTAACAAGTATTTACGGTGAATTTGAACAAACTATACAGATATAAAAGGAGGGAAGATGACAACAACAAAAGAAGAACTGCAAGAAAGCATTAATTCCAGATTAACAAGTCTGCCGACCACAATTGAAGGCGGAACGACACAGGATATAATCGGTTCCGTCAGCTATGAGCTTGCAAATATAATTGACACACAAATTGATGTAATTTTAGATAATGCTTTTATAACTACGGCGGACGAGGAACACCTCATTTTGCGCGGTGAAGAATTGGGCATAACAAAAAAAGAGGCGACTTATGCAAAAGTTGCTGCATTAATTACAAATGCAGCTTCAAATTTAACAATATCCACTAATGTCCGCGCCCAGACGGAATCCGGCATTATTTTTAAAGTAACGGAAGAAACAACAGCAGATGAAACGGGCTCTGCTTCGGTTATTATGGAATGTCTTGAAAGCGGCAGCAGCGGCAATATTTCAATAGGCGAGCTTAATGAGTTTTATACAAGTTACACGGGTCTAACAGGTGCTTCAATTACAAATGAAGCTTCAGGTTACGATGGTTACGACGAAGAAGATGTTGAAGATTATCGTGAAAGAATTCTTGAATATCTGCAAAACGGTGCGTGCAATTCAAATGTTGCAGACTATGTTGCTTGGGCAAAATCGGTTTCCGGAGTTAAAAATGTAGTGGTATTGGATGCTTTTAGCGCAGGAGCAGGAAATGTTTGGGTATATATTTCTGCTTTAAATAACGAATCTGTTTCGGATGATTTAATTAATGAAGTCAAAGAATTGATTGAAAGCGAGCAAATTGTAAATGCCAATGTTTCGGTTTTTGCGCTTGAATATTATGAAATAAATGTAAGCGCAACTTTAACTTTGGAAGACGGCGCCGATATTTCAGAGATTATATCCGATTTTGAAGAAACTTTAGAAAATTATTTGGATACTCTGCCTTCGCCCGTTTCGTATCTGTATATTTCAAATTTATTGTTTGAAGTTGAAGGTGTAACAGATGTTTCAAATTATTTTCTAAATGAACAAACATCAAGCGTAACAAGAACTTCGCTTCAAATTCCTGTTATTGGTGAAATTAATTTGAGCGAGGAATAAAATATGAGCCTGAAAGACAATTTACCCAATTTTATTGCGTACGAAAAATACACGGAAGAAATTCTTAATGCAATTGAGCCGGAAATCGAAAATTTAAAGCTCCGCCTTGCAAAAATACTTCTTGAGTGTTGCGTTACAACTGCTTCCTATGACGGTGTTTCTCGTTTTGAGAAAGATTATGCTCTTTCTTATACTGCAGATTTTACGCTGGAGGATAGAAAGCGGCAGATAATCAATAAGATGCTAGCGGGAAAGTGCCTTACCAGAGAAGAATTTGCAAATTTTGTTAAAAGAAACGTAGATGAAACGCAGTTTTATATTTCAAATTCAGCCGATGAATATAAATTTGAAATAATGCTCGCAGATGATTCTTATAAAGAAGAACTGTATAACGCTCTAAGTGAAGCAAGACCCGCTCATCTTATATTTAATATTACTCTTGTTTCTTACGAAAGAAGATGCGGAACATTTAATTGCAGCGGAATGGTAATAATATAAGGAGAAAATATGTACGAAAAAACAACATGGTATGATCAGGATGTAGAAAATCCAAGAACATACGACATTAAACGTAATTCTGACGGAACTTATACTTTAACCGATGCTTTTGGTGAAGTTACAGAATTGGGAACGCCGGTTAATGCTGAAAATATGAATAATATTGAAGAAGGCGTATATAATGCTTTAAACCATTCCCAAATCACCAACTGCATTCTCAGCACTCCTGATATGGGCATAGATTTATCCATAACAGACGGGGTTTTAACGCTTGCAGCAGGGGCTAAAGCCATTAT
>JAJQDG010000180.1 GCA_021202305.1 Candidatus Gastranaerophilales bacterium | reverse complement strand
GCACTGGTCGGCGCAAAAAAAGAGGTTTTGAATGCCGCAATTTTAAAAATAAAAGAAAAATATGAAGGTATTCAAATTGTATATTCTTCAGACGGCTATTTTACGGAATTTGCGCCGATTATTGAAAACGTTGTAAAATCGGGTGCAAAATTTTGCCTTTGTGCAATGGGTTCTCCAAAACAGGAATATTTTATTTCGGAATTAAAAAAACGCGCAAAAGGAATTGTTATGATTGGAGTCGGCGGCACATTTGACGTTCTTTCAGGTAATGTAAAAGCCGCTCCTTTAATATATAAAAAACTGGGGCTTGAATGGCTTTACAGAACCATAAAACAGCCCGAAAGACTCAAAAGGATTTTTCCCGCTTTGCCAATATTCTTTTTTCAAAGTATAATTGACAGCATGAAAGAACAAGAGGATTCTTAAAGAATTGATTATTTTAAAAGACATAATTAAACAATATAAAAATAAAACGGCGCTTTATAATGTAAATCTGCATATTAAGCCGGGCGAATTTGTCTTTTTAACAGGGCCTTCAGGTGCAGGAAAATCTACTTTAATGAAAATGCTCTATATGGAAGAAAAACCCACGCGCGGTCAGGTTTTAATCGGCGGAATAAATATAGCAAACCTCCACCCTAATAAAATTCCTAATCTAAGGCGCTGCATGGGCATTGTATTTCAGGATTTTAAGCTTCTGCAAAATCATACGGTTTATGACAATATAGCCTACGTAATAAGAACTCTCGGAATAAGTTCAAGAGAAATAGAAGCAAGGGTTTACGGCGCTCTCCGCGTTGTAGGTCTTGAAGATAAGGCAAAATCCCGCCCGACGGAGCTTTCAGGCGGCGAGCAGCAAAGGGTTTCAATCGCACGCGCAATTGTAAACGGCCCTCCGCTTTTAATTGCGGATGAACCCACAGGAAATCTTGACCCTAAAAACTCAATGGAAGTTATGGAAATTCTTGATCAGGTTAACCAGAGGGGTATTACTATTTTGGTTTCAACCCATGATCAGGTTATTGTAAATTATTTCAGAAAACGCGTTATTACATTAAGCGACGGTCAAATAGTAAAAGATGTACAGGCGGGTACTTATGGCTAACGGACGAACAAGAAACAGAATTAAACAAAAAGTAAAGTCCCATATCCCGAAAGATTGGCTGACCGATGTCAGAATTTTATACAGAATGCTGATAGAAACTTTTAAGGGCATTAATCAGGCGGGGCTTATTAACGTTGCCATTGTTACCACAATGGCGGCAATTTTGACTATATTCGGCGCACTTTTCCGTTCTTCCATTTCAATGCAGCGCATTGTAAACGAACTCGGCGGCACCTTGCAGATTTCTGCATATCTGGCGCCGAATGCCGATGCAAAAACCGTTATCGACAGAGTTAAAACGGTTGAACATGTTAAAAGCATAAAATTTATAACTAAAGAAGAAGCACTGAAAAATTTGAAAAACGAAATTGATGTACCCGATATAGAAAATCCGCTTCCCGACACATTGCATATAAAAGTAGATATGGTCGATAACATGGATGAAGTTATTCTGGCAGTCAAGGCAATAAAAGGAATAGAAAACACCGGATATGCGAAAGAATGGGTTAAAAAATTTCAAACTTTAAACCGCGTAAGCCATACCGTTACATTGCTTGTGGTGATATTTGCCTGTCTTTTGACTATAACAATTATAAATAATACTATTCAGCTTGTTATCCAGTCCAGAAAAGAAGAAATTGAAATAATGCGCCTTATGGGTGTTTCAAACTGGTATATAAAATTTCCTCTTGTATTGCAAGGGGCAATATACGGATTTTTGGGAGCAGTTATTGCAATTTTTCCCATTAATGTGGTGCAAAATTATTTATACGGGGTTCATAAATTTTTCATGATACCTTCGCCGATTTTGGCGCAGCCCGTTGTTATTCTTTCTGTGCTTTTTGTAGGAGTAGCTTTTTCGGCTGCAGGAAGTTTGATGTCGATGAAAAAACATTTGAAGGTGTAATAAATGGAAGAAGGCGCAGCATCCGATATAGAAAAAGACTTTTTGGGATATTTACCGGAGCTTCCGGAGATTGCATCGCAATTTATTGAACTCACCAGAGAATTAAATATTTCAAAAAAATCATACGCAAATTTGCTTTTGTCAGACCCTGTTTTGTCAACGAGGATTTTTTCATATATAAATCTTGTATTAAACCCCTCGAATTCTAATTATCTTTCAATCAACAAGGGTATTTCCATTATGGGGCTGCACAAGTTTAAAAATGTTGTCATTGCTTTTTCGCTTTTTAGCGCATTTCAAGAGGCAAATTGTATAAGCCTTTTTAAATATTCTCTTGAAACGGCTTATTATTCAAAAAGTATAGCCGCTGAATATAATTTAATAAATCCGCATGATGCTTTTCTTCTTGGCTTTCTCCATGATATAGGAAAACTCGCCATGAGGAATAAATTCGGCGAAGAATACGAGCTTGCTTCCCTTGAATCGGGCGATATCGTTCATGATTATACTCAGGAAGAAGAAGTTGAAAAATTCAAATATTCTCATTCTGATATTTCTGAATATATATGCAAAAAGTGGAAACTCCCGATTGTTGTTTATGATGCCATTAAATTTCACCATTTCCCGCTCACGGCGCTTTTGCCGCAAGCTTCTTCCATTATTTACCTTGCTGATATACTTGCGCATAAAAATACGGTTCCTTCAAAAGAAAGCCGCAAGGTTTTTCAATATATGAGGCTTACAAAAGATTCTATAGCACATTATGCTGCCGATCAGGAAAAGAAAATGCTTCCGTATTTAGAAATTTTAAATATTAAATAATTTTTATACCCGTTTAAAATGGGCGCAATATTTATTTATTGAACATATTTCACACTTAGGGCTAACCGGCTTGCAAACGTTTTGCCCGTGGGTTACAAGAAGGGTATTGAAATCTATCCAGTATTTTTCAGGCAAAATTTCTCTGAGCGCAAATTCTGTTTCCATGGGATTTTTTGTTTTGACATACCCTATTCTGTTCATTATTCTGTGAACATGAACATCCACACAAATTGCAGGGATATTAAACCCTTTTGCCAAAACAAGATTTGCGGTTTTGCGCCCGACACCTTTAAACTTTACCAGTTCTTCTATATCTGAAGGAACTGTTGAATTATACTTTTCAACCAGAGTTCTTGACAGATTAATAATATCTTCCGCTTTATTTTTATAAAAACCGACAGGATATATCGCATGGGATAATGTTTCAACATCAAGTTTTGCAATTTTTTCGGGCGTATTGCCGAGTTTCAGCATTCTGAGTGAAGCGGGATATGTGGTTTTATCGTTTGTTCTTAGAGATAAAATACAGCAGATAAGAACAATAAAAGGGTCATTTGCCCTTTCCATAAATTTCACAAAATCCGATTGGATTACACTGTTTGTAGAATTA
>JAJQDG010000216.1 GCA_021202305.1 Candidatus Gastranaerophilales bacterium | reverse complement strand
AAATATTTATTATTGATGAAATAATTACACCCAAAATAACGTTGAAAACGGTTGTTACCATGCAAATTGCAAAAATTGTTTTTGATAAAGCCGTTTTTGGTTTTTGAGAAAAGAGGGAAGTTTTTATATATTCGTACATTTTGATTAAAAGTATCGTCGCAGCCGCACAAACAGGAATAAATCCGATGATTTTATCAAAGAAAATAATAATTACTAAAAGAATTAAAGCCTGAATTTTTGCGCTTGCGTTTTTTGAAATGTTAGCATTGCCTGCTATTGAACCTGTCATTGAAGAAAAAATATTTGAAAGCCCGATAAGGAAAAAAACTTTTTTATTTTCGTTTTTTTGCGAGTTTTTAGGATAATACATCTGACCGTACATTACAACAGAAATAATAAACCCGAAAAATAAAAGCAGGACAATATGTCCGAAATCTGCCGAAATTACGGGCGTATATTCGCTAAATCCGATATTGCACCCTTCAAGATTAAGGTTATAAATATAATTTATTATGCCCCCCGCTAAAACAGATAAAAAAGCGCCCGGAATGAATTTAACTTTCCATTTTGAAAGGTAATAATAAACCCCGAGAACTAAACAGCTGATAACAATTGAATTTTCATTTACGTTTGAAAAAAAACTATGACCGGTTGAAAAAAATAAAGGGAGCGAGCAAAAAGTTTTCTTCCCCAAAATAAGCGGAATAGAAAGTATCAGGGCAATAATTGCGCTGCCGGCTCCAAAGCCCGAAGAAACGGGTTTGATAATCGGAATTTTGATTTTATTCAAAAAAAATGAACCGGTAATTATAATTATCGAAGAAATAAATAAAAGTGCAAATAGAGTATTGCTTCTGCCGCCTAAGTATACGTTGCAAAACGCCAAACTCACAATAAAAACAGGCGCTGCGCCGAAAATAAAAGCGGAATTTTTTTTAAAAACAGCAAAAATAAAAGCTGCTATAAAAGCGCCTATAAGCGTTGTATGAGAACCAAATCCGGAAAAAATACCAAGAACTGAAATAAGAGGGATATAGTCAAAAAAATTTTTTATTGAATACCCGTGCATTTTTATATATCTGGCGCAAGTATTTTCCATATAGAGCCGTACCTTCTTTTTACGTACACAAAAATTATTTTCATATTATAATGCAATTATAATAAAATTGTTGGAGTTTTATGAAAAAATGTCAAATGAAACGTATACAGGCGCCCAATTGTTATTAAAATCACTGGTTGAAGAAGGTGTCAAAGAAATTTTCGGATACCCGGGCGGCGTCATTTTAACTATTTATGAGGCATTGTATAATCAAAATGATATCAAACATTATCTTGTAAGGCACGAACAAGCGGCAGTGCATGCCGCAGAAGGGTATGCAAGAGTTACGGGAAAACCCGGGGTTGCACTTGTAACATCGGGACCCGGGGCTTGTAATACCGTAACGGGTATTGCAAATGCGTATTATGACGGTTATCCGATTATTGTTTTTACGGGTCAGGTCGGTTTAAACCAGATTGGCAACGATGCTTTTCAGGAAGCTGATACCGTAGGTATTACCCGTTCTTGCTGCAAGCATAATTATCTGGTAAAAGATGTCAGGGATTTACAGCGCACAATAAAAGAAGCTTTTCATATTGCAACAACAGGAAAACCGGGGCCTGTTGTTGTTGACCTTCCAAAAGATATTTTAACCCAAAAAACCGCCTTTAATTATCCCAAAACGGTAAAACTTGCAGGCTATAATCCCAATTATAAGGGTCATCCGCTTCAAATTTCAAGAGCGCTTAAAATGCTTGCCGATGCGCACAGACCCGTAATTATATCAGGCGGGGGCGTTTTGACATCGGACGCGTGCCTTGAATTATTGAAAATCGCAAATCTTCTTAAAATACCTGTTGCGCACACTCTTATGGGTACGGGTACTTTTCCTTCGGATTCGCCTTTGGATTTGGGAATGCTCGGTATGCACGGCAGTTTTTGGGCAAATCAAACGGTATCCCATGCGGATGTTATATTTGCATTAGGGACACGCTTTAATGACCGTATAACAGGCTGTCTGAAACGTTTTGCGCGCGATGCGCATGTTATTCATGTTGATATTGACCCCTGTTCAATTTCAAAAAATGTTAAGACGGATATTCCTATTGTAGGCGATATAAAAAATGTTTTAACAGGCATGCTGGACGAATTTGAAAAAACAAAGCCCTGCATATATGAAGCTGATAAAAATGCATGGCTTGAGCAGGTAAATCAATGGCGCGAAAAAAAAGCCGTACCTGTTTGTACGGGTGAAAAACTTTCTGCAATTACCGTTATAAAAAAACTGTATGAGATGACAAAAGAATATAACCCTGTTGTATGTACAGAAGTCGGACAGCACCAGATGTGGACAGCTCAGCTTTTTAAATTTAATGAGCCGAGAAAATTTGTAACATCAGGGGGGTTAGGCACAATGGGGTTCGGGTTCCCTGCTGCCATGGGGGCATGTGCCGCGCAGAAGGATAAATTTGTGCTGAATATAGCAGGCGACGGCTCAATTCAGATGAACATTCAGGAAATGGCAACCTGTATGGATTACGGATTTAAAGTTATAAATTGTATTATTGATAACGGATATCTGGGCATGGTTCGCCAGTGGCAGGAGAAATTATTTAATAAACACTACTCGCAGACAAAAATTTCTCATCCGGATTTTGTGAAATTGGCGCAAGCATACAATTCACTCGGTATTTTAGTTCAAAAGGAAGAAGAAATTGAGCCTGCCATTAAAAAAGCAATTGAAGCTGATTGCCCCGTTATAATTGATTTTGTAACGGAAGAATGCGAAATGGTTTATCCTTGGGTTCTTGCAGGCGAGCCTCTTACAAAAGTATTACTGTCAAATGATTATTAGAAAGCTTAAAACATGGAAAAATTTCATACAATTTCAATTTTAGTTTCAAATGAGGCGGGTGTTTTATCCCGTATTGTAGACCTTTTTTCAGGGCGCGGCTATAATATTGAAAGCTTGACGGTTGCTCCGACAATTGATCACCTTTATTCGCGCGTAACGATTGTAACGGGCGGGGATGAAGCAGCCGTTGAACAAATTTCAAAACAATTAAACAGACTTATTCCTGTTATAAAAGTTGTTGATTTAAATATTCAAGAGGCACTTGAAAGAGAAATTGCCCTTATAAAAATTCAGGTTAAAGATGAAGAAAAAAGCGATATTTTGCGCATAGCCGAAGCAACAAATGCAAAAATAATTGATATAACAGATAAAACTTATATTTTGCAGGCAATCGGCGACAATAAACAAATTCAAGCGCTTGTTGAAATGGTTCGTCCGTACTCGGTTAAAGAATTTGTAAGAAGCGGAAAAGTTGCAATTTCAAGAACAAATAGATTTTCAAATATTAAATAAAAAAGCTACAGCACAAATAGTTTCCTTTAAAACGTTTTAAATAAAAAAGCAATAAAAAAGGCGGTTTAAACCGCCTTTTTTAT
>JAJQDG010000151.1 GCA_021202305.1 Candidatus Gastranaerophilales bacterium | reverse complement strand
ATCTTATTCATAAATTTCTCCTTTATAATTTACATTTTAATTATAGCAATATTTACAAACAGGCGCAAGGAGAGTTGATTTTATTTTGTAAATTATTTTTAGTTTCAGTTTATCTAAAATATTCTACCATGGATAATCAGACCTTATTTCCCAATTATCAACCATAATTAATGCCCCGCACCACAAGCCGCGCCCCTGTTTATTGCATTGATAAGAATAAGTTGGTGATTGGCTTTTATCCATTAATTCTTCTCTTGTTCTCATGGGAATATCATCATAACTTTCGTCATCGTTTTTATACGCTAGAAGCAGCCCTTTATTTATATGCAGTGTAAAATAAAATAAATCCTTACCTAATTGATTAGGCTTATTAAAACCGTTTAAGTCAACTAAAAAACCGGTGGATTTGGATGTTGCATTACTTGTTTGACCGCTTGTATAAATAGTTGGCAGAAAAATTTGTACACCGGAAGATAAAGTAATGATACGATGTTCACCACTTACACGCAAATTCCAAAGGCCTGTTTCTTCATTGCCCGATATTTGAAGCCACTTGTAACCTTCAAGCCTTGCATCAGATACTGTGGTTTCTGATATTTTAATAAAAGGGGTTAAATATTTATTGAAAAAATCGTAAGCGTTAAGGGAATAATCCCAGGATTGATAATTTTCATTTTCTAATTGCGAGGCTGAAATTGCCTGCGCAAGTTCTGAATAAGTTTTTTTAAGCCTTGTTACTGTTTCTTTCTTTTGATAGTTTGAAAGAACCGTCGGTATCGTCATCGCGGCAACGACACCTATTATTGCAAGGGTAATTAGAACTTCTGCAAGGGTGAAGGCTTTTTTGCGGTTTATTCTATTCATTTGTAGCACCGTGTTTGATTTTTTCCGATAACATGTAGTAACATAACATATTTAAAATAAAAATGCAAATGTATCACTCCATTTAATTAATAAATTCTTGTAATAGCATGTTTAAGTAAGGAATTTTTTATGGCAAAATTACGAGAATTATTTGGCAAACGTCTGGATGAACTTTTAAAAAAACACAAAATGAAACAGTGTGAACTTGCAGAAAAACTGGGCATTGACCCTCAAAGCATAAGCCGCATGATTTCAGGCAAACATTTTCCGAAAGAAGAAAATCTTGAAAAAATGATACTGGCCTTTAATATCCAGCCCCAGGAGCTTTTTACTTTTTCGCATTCAATTAATGATAAAGAACTTATTGCGGATATAAACAGAATAGTTCAAAACGCTTCAAGTTCAAAAATAAGATTGATACATAAAATTATCGCTGCAATTAATGAATAAACATTTTAACGGCTAAAAAGGTTTTTTGCCCTCAAAATAAAGATTGAAACATAACTTTATTTTTCAAGTGCATTGATAGCTGAAAGTATAATTTCAACGGTTTTTTCTATACCAAATTTTTCTGTATCCATACACAAATCGTAATTTTCGGCGCTTCCCCACGGTTTATCGCAGTATTGGCTGTAATAAAGCGCGCGTTCTTTATCGGCATTTAACACAGCCTGCTCGCTTTTGTTTTCGGATAAATTGTCGCGTTTTGAAATGCGCAGAATACGGGCTTGTCTTGGAGATGTAATAAATATTCTGAACAAATTGGGACAATCTTTTAATATTAAATCCGCCCTGCGCCCGAGTATTATACATGCACCCTTTCGGGCAACAGCTTCAATAACTTCTCTTTGGGCTTGATTTGCCATTGTTTCAAGTGAATTACACTCGTTTGAATGAAAACTAAGATATCTGTAAAGCTGATTTGTCGGTATCGGTTTTTCATCAATTTCTGAAATAAATTTTTGGCTCAAACCGCTTTTTTTGGCAGTTTCTTCAAGTATAACGGCATCATAATAAGGAATGCAAAGCTTTTGAGAAAGTTTTTTGGCAATTGTTCTTCCCCCTGAACCGTATGTACGGCTTACGGTAATAATCATTTGAGTTTTAGGCGCATCATTTGGCAAATAATTGTCTTTGGCAGTTTGAAATACGGTTTCTTTTGAAGATTCTTGCAGATTTTTTTTGACACCTGCCAGTACTATCGCAACAAAAATAAAAGAAGCAATATCCGCGGCGGGCATAAATAAAGGCAGCGCGTATAATCCCCATATAAAAGGCAATAAAATGGTAAAGCCTACGCCAAATATAAATTCACGCAAAATTGAAAGCAGCGAGGATTCTTTTGCCCTGCCCAGAGATTGAAGAAAAATAAAACTTGCCTTATTTAAACAGGCAAAAGGCAGCAAGCAAAGCTGTGCGCGTATAAACCAAACGGCAAACTCGGTATAATAAATACTTTCATGTTTTGACCCGAATAAAAGCATAAGCTGATTAGGAAACAGCAAAAATATAATTGAAGCAAATAAACCTATAAGAGCCTGTGTTTTCATCAAAAGCTTCATTAATTCAATTACTCTTGCATACTGCTTTGCCCCTAAATTATATCCTGCAATCGGAATACACCCTGCAGCAAGCCCGGCCGAAATTGAAATAACAATTTGGAAAAATTTTGACACTATACCTGCAATAGCGGTTGGAATTTGAGAATATTCTTCAAGAGAAAATATTTTATCAACAGCGCCGAATTTTACCGCCATGTTTATTGTTGCTGCCATGGAAAGAACTATTGCAAACTGTGAAAAAAAGCTTGCCATACCAAATGAGAGAATTTTTTTGATTATGAGTTTATTTAAAATAAAACACTGCCTATCTAGGGGGGTTGCTTCCATTTTAAACAGATACGCTCCTGCCATAACGGCGGAGACTATCTGTCCCAAAATCGTTGCAAGGGCAGCACCTGTCATTCCCCATTTAAAGACAAAAATAAACAAAGGATCCAGTATAACATTTATTATTGCTCCGATAAGCAAGGTATTCATTGCAAATTTGGGATTGCCGTCCGAACGTATAACGGGGTTCATTGCCTGAGCAAACATATAAAAAGGAATACCCGCGGTAATCCAAAAAAAGTACTCTTTTGAAAACTTAAATGTTTCTAAATTTACTCTTGCCCCGAAAGCGCTCAATATTGCATCCTGAAAAATTAAATAAATACCCGTTAAAAGAATGCTTGCGATAATAACTGCCAAAACAGCATTACCTACACCCGATTTGGCATTTTTACTTTCTTTGGCGCCAAGGCTTATACTTACATATGTGCAGCTGCCATCCCCTATCATAACGGCAATTGCAATTGCAATAACAGTCATAGGGAATACTATTGTATTTGCGGCATTGCCGTATGAACCCAAATATGAGGCGTTTGCAATAAAAATTTGATCTACAATATTATATAACGCCGCAACCAGCATGGAAATCACACATGGAAAAGCATATTTGCGCATTAATTTACCCAAAGGTTCTTTTTCAAGATAATCATTAGTTTGAGCCATTCTATATCTCCGCTTCAAAATATCAAAATGCGCATTTATAAATGCGCATTCTAATTACCAAGAGTAATGTTACTATTATAT
>JAJQDG010000237.1 GCA_021202305.1 Candidatus Gastranaerophilales bacterium | reverse complement strand
AAGAAGATATCTTATTCCTATAACATTAAAATTTGCATTTGGAATTTGTTCATATAAATTTGAAAACAAGCCCGAAATTTGAACCCATATAAAAGGGCCGAGCGCATAAATTACTATAAACATTACAATTAAAGAAATTGCGACAGAAAAATCTTTTGATTTAACAACCTGCCCTTCTTTTCTTGCTTTGCGCAGTTTTTGCTGCGAGGCTTCAAATTGCTTGTCTTCATCACCCATATTTTAATTATAACTTAAAAAATTTGTGGTAGAATAGTTCCTATAAAAAAATGAAAGGCGGAAAAACCATGATGACAGCAACCGAATACAGTTTAAATACACAATTTATGGCAGATGTTGATTTTTCAAAATACCAAAATCAGGCGTTTTGTGCAATTGATGAAATTCAATCCCGTAAAGGAAAAAAGGGGCAGTTTTTAAATTGGATAGGGGTTTTACAAAATAACCAGATTAATAATATCGATTCTATTTACGAGCTTTATGAAAATTCCAAAAAAGGCTTTGAAGATTTAGCCGTTCTTGGAATAGGCGGCTCAAGACACACAAGCGAAGCTATGGTAAAAATGCTTAATGCGGATAAAAATATCCGTTTTTATTCTTCGGTTGACCCGATTAGTTTTGAGCGCTTTAAAAACAGCTTAAATTTAGATAAAACAAAATTTCTTGTTGTTTCAAAATCAGGCGGAACACTTGAAACAACAACTGCATACAACAGCGCAAAGACATTAATGCAAAATCATTTAAACCGCGATGATGTTTCTGACAGATTTGTCGGTATGACCGATGCTTCAAGCGAAAAAAGCGCTTTAAGAAGGCTTGTTAATTCAGGTGAACTGCAAGGTGCCGGGTATGTTCATGATGATGTGGGCGGAAGATTTTCAATTTTTGATGATGCTACAATTTTTATACTGTTTTGGGCAGGTTATTCAAAAAATCAAATAATTCAAATGCTTAAATCTTCGCTTGAAGCTCAAGAGATGTATATGAATAAGGATATTTCGCAAAATCCGGCACTCAGGCAGGCAATTTTTAATGTAAATTCAAAATTAAACGGTAAACAAAGACACTTTGTTGAATATTTCGGCGATGCTTTTGCGGGGGCAATACTTTGGGAAAAACAGCTTAAAAATGAATCTTTAAAAGCAAAAATTGCAACCGACACAAATATAGGCCCGGGGTATTTGCATTATAATGCCGAAGCCGATCTTGATAACGAGAACACAAATTCATTTTTCACTTTTGTTTATGTAAAAACAGAAGATAAAACAACAAACGCTGTCCTTTCGGGCGTAGTAAGCGCATATTCAAATATGCATCCTGTTTCCGTTATAGAATTAAACGGGCTTGATTTAAATACAATTGCTCAATTTATTGAATTAAAACATTTTGAAACACTCTATACCGGAAATATTTTAAGGCGCATGAATAATAACATTACTTCCGCGGATGAAGCAATGCCTGAAGTTTTGCAGCCAAATGTTGAGATATACAAAAAAGAAGTCAAAAAGGCTCTTTTAAATTAGTGTATAAGGGCAAATACGGTAAAGTATCTGCCCGTTTACTCTTTTTTATGTTTGTACTAGGATAATTGCGGTATGGATAACAATTTTTTACTGGAAATTTTGGTTCAGGAATTGCCTTATGAATTTATTCCAAATGCTCAGGGGCAGCTGTCTGCGCTTTTTGCCAAATTTTTAAATGAGAATAAACTTTCATATAAGGAAATAAAAACTTTCGCCACTCCAAGAAGGCTTGCTCTTTTAATTAAAGGGCTTGCAGCATGTCAGGATGACAGCGAAAAAACGGTTAAAGGCCCTGTATTGAATATAGCTTTTGACGAAAATCATAATTACACAAAGGCGGCATCGGGATTTGCAAATAAAAATAATGTTCCACTAGAAAGCCTTTTTGAAAAAGACGGCTATATCTGGGCAAAAATAGCAACAAAGGGCAAAAGTGCAAAAGAAATCTTGGAAGAAAATGCTGCTTCAGCCATTATGAAGCTCCAGGGCGCTCATTTTATGCGCTGGGGCAATTTTGATGAAAAATTTTCAAGACCTATTGAAAATATAGTTGCGCTTTTGAATGAAGAAGTTTTGCAAATTTCGCTTTTTAACATAAAAGCAGGAAATAAAACCCGCGGACACAGATTTTCTGCCGAAAAAGAAGCGGAAATAAAAAACCCGCTTGAGTATGAAGAAAAATTAAAAACAGTAAACGTGATAGCTGACCCTATAAAAAGAAGGGAAGTAATTATTGATTCCGCACAGAAATGCGCTCAAGAAATAGGGTGTGTTATTGATTTTGCAAAAATTGAAGGGCTTTTGGATGAAGTTACTTATATAACGGAATATCCTGTGCCTGTTATTTGCGAATTTAAAGAAGAATATCTGCAAATTCCTGATATTGTAACCGTTACCGTTATGACAAAACATCAAAGATATTTTCCCCTGTATGAAAAATCCGGCAGATTGTCAAATAAATTCATTACCATAGCAAATTTTACAGGAACCGGGGCTTCAGGTTTTGAAAATATCAAAAAGGGCAATAAAAAAGTTATTTCGGCACGCCTTGAGGACGGTAAATTTTTCTATGAAGATGATATAAAAACATCTCTTGAATCAAAACTTCAGGAACTGTCAGGAATGACTTTTCAAAAAGGGCTTGGAACACTCCTTGACAAAACTGAAAGAATTGAAAAACTCTCTGAATTTATTGCAGATGAATTAAATATAAATGATAAAACCGATATCCTGCGCGCCGCAAAGCTTTGCAAGGCGGATTTATCTACAAAATTGGTTTTTGAATTTACAGAGCTTCAAGGGTTTATAGGTGAAAACTACGCTCTAAAATCGGGCGAAAAAGAAAATGTTGCACTTGCAATTAAAGAACATTATTTTCCCCTGAATGCAAATTCAATTCTCCCTTCAAAAATAGAGGGGCAAATTGTTTCAATTGCAGATAAAATTGATACAATTGCGGCTGTATTTCTTTCAACCCAAAATGAAAAAAGAAAAAAACGCCCTACAGGCTCTAATGACCCTTTAGGCGTGCGCCGCGCAGCTGCCGGTATAGTGAAAACGATTATAAATTACAATTTAAAACTTGATTTAATTTTGCTTATCAAAAAGGCGGTTGAATTATTGTCGGGCGAATTTTGTATACAAGTTGAAAAAGAAACTTTAAATGAAATTTCTGATTTTATATACGGCAGATTAAATGTAATTTATGAAAAAACTTTTGAAAATGATATTTTAGCCGCATGCCGGAATACAAATCCTCTTAGAGATTTAACCCTCTGGCTTGACAGAATGAACAGGGTCGAAAAGTTTATTAAATCAAACAATTCGGATATTTTAGAAGCCATAAACAGAGTTGTAAAAATCACGCAGGGGTATATCCCAAAAGATGAAATTAATCCTTCGCTTTTTATTTTTGAAGAAGAAAAAAGCCTTTATAATATTGTCAAAAACACATCTTCTATAGAC
>JAJQDG010000102.1 GCA_021202305.1 Candidatus Gastranaerophilales bacterium | reverse complement strand
CCCTCGGCAGAGTCTCCAGGCGCGGTTATTCTCCATTAATAAACTGCGCTTCACATTTGCAAGAACAATTTTGGATCATTGATTGCTAATTCTCTCGCATCAATATCATCAAGTGTAACATAATTGCGGCTTTTATCACAATGTTTTAAAACCGTGCTTTTGGCGACTTGTCTTGCACCGGTAACAGGAAGCACTTTAAACCCCTTTACGGTTTCAAATATAGTTTTTTCAATTTGTCTGTGTTTATACATTATATTCCGTCTAATATAGAATATAACTTTATATTAGACGATTTTGTAAAAAGTCAACTTTTTTCATGTTTAACATTCAAAATATGCCGCACCATAAAAATTTTTTGAATAACTAAGCTTATCATGCATAAATTAGCATGCCTTCAGCCCGATAAAGCCGTTAAATAAAGCTGATTTCTGTTTTTTTATTATATCTTTCTTCTAAAAGTTTAGCTATTTTTTTAACAACGTTTTTCCTTACTTCCATTTCAACGGGCAAAGCAGGGTCATAGTGAGCTTGATTTAATTTCACGCCGACCATAAATTTAATTTCATCCGTATCCAGTAAAAATTTCACCAGTTTCCCCGCTGCATCATCTTTTATATTTTGATTTTCCAAATATTCAACCGTTTTTGTGAGAGTTAAAATACCTTCCGTTACAAGGTCAACCCCTTTCATATGGTATATCCCCGGGAGCTGCCCTATGTTTATATTAACATCTGCATCAATTTCAAGGTTTAATTCTCTTGCAATAAGGTTTGCGGTTGTACCGCCTGCAATTGCTTTTTTGCCGTTGAAATTATAAAAACTTTCGGCATATAAACGGTCGTTTTCGGCATTATAGGGAGGTCCCGTAAAAAGAACAGATTCTCTGGGTTCTCTAAAATAAAAGCAGGCAGATGAAGTATCGTCTTTAAGTTTATGTTCAGGCTCTATAATTTGAATTTGTCTTACTATATAATTTGTTAAGTCAACAGAAGAAATTTCAGGAAAATCTTTCAATTTGGCAAGTACAATTTTTATAAGTCCTTCCCGTCCGACACCCGATTTTAGTTCTTTTGTACCAAGCGCCGCCTGAGTTACGCCGTCAGAGCAAAAGATAATCCTATCGCCCTTTTCAAGCTTTATTTTATAAAGGCGCATTTTGCGGTTTGTGAATGTTTTTGAAGTTATTATTTCATAATCCGGCTCTAAAATTTTGTTGTTTCTAATCCACAAAAATTCAGGATTACCTTCTTCAACTATTTTTGCATTGCCGTCCTCATCACAATCAATGGCTGAAAATGTAGAGTAGCTGATTTTCCTGACCTTGCATACAGGAAGCGAATTCATTATGATTTCGCATGCCGTTTTTATATCAGACTGCGCTTCAATAAATTTTAAAAGCATGGTAGCGGTCATGCAGGCAAGAATATTTGCCTTTATTCCGCTTCCGAGTCCATCCGATAAAACACCCGTTACTCTGCCCTTGTCTTTGTATCTTTTGGAAATAAAACAATCGCCGTACGCATTTTGATTATATTTCTTTTTCCGGCAGCAGCCGATATCAATAAACATTTAATGCTGTTCCTCATCAACTGCATTTTCATAATCCTGCGCTATAGAATTTAAAAGGAGTTCGGTTTCTACCATGTGTTCGCCCAAAAGACAGGCTATTTCTTGAACGGTTGCAATATTTTTGGAAATTACTTCTCTTGCCCTTCTTGCGGTTTTTTCTCTGTCAGTTTCCGATTTTGTAACATCCGTTATAACGGCACCTGCTGTTTCACCTGTTTCAATGGTAAAAGCGCTGATGTCATAAAGCTTTGATTTATAAACATAATGTTCTTTTCTGATATCATCACCGCTTTTTAAAGTTGATTTAAAAATATCCCCAAAGGGAACAATTCTATCTATCGCGGCTCCCATTAAACCTTCTTCGCCGGAAGAAAATATATCATACATATCGGGACAAAACATTCTGATAAAAGAATCATTTGATTCTAAAATATTTAAATCTTTATCAACCATGACAACTGCAGCAGGCATACAGCGCACCATGGCAGCCGCTTTTTTAACGGCTGTTTTTCTCATATAAGAAACACACATGGAAGTTTCCGCATCACCCGCTATTAAAGCTTTCGCAAATTCCCTGCAAGTCGGATATCCGCAGCCCGAACAATTTAATTCATCCTCTATTGTATTTTTACCTATCTTTTTTAAAGCTTGTTCAATCATATCTATTGTATATTTATTTTTTACAACAGGGTTTGGTTTGTATTCTTTTGCAACAACAACTTCGGGCGCAGGAGGGATATTATCTCTGAATTTAACGGAAGCCAGTATATCAGAATTAATTGAAATCACCCCTTTAGGAGAACTCAAACAAGGGCCGTTTACGCACCCGCCTTCGCAGCCGAGTGCTTCTACAAAAATTTTTCCTTTAATTTTATTTAAATCAAGCCCCTTTAATGCTTTATCGAAATTTTTAATTGAGCTTAAACTTATAAGGGAAATTTTGTTATCTTTAACGCCCGATTGACGTATAGTTTCAAGCATTCCGCCTTCAACCGGATAAAGCGAACCCTCATAAGCGCTTGAAGGAACAAAATTTTCATTTCCTTCTTCTTCAATTTCGCCAAAATTGATATAATCTTCCTTCATCCATAAATTGAGTTCTTCAAATGTAAGAGAAACATCAACCAAATCCTGATTGAAATCGGATTCTTTCTTTTTTGCTATGCAGGGTCCTATAAAAACAACCGCAATTTCACTGCCGTATTTTTCTTTAAGCAATTTTGCATGTGTCAATAAAGGAGATGCAACGGGAACAATATTTTCCGCATAATCAGGTTTATAAAGCCTTATGTAATCAACAATTACGGGGCAGGCGCTTGAAATATAAAGTTTGTTGCTATCATTTGAATTTAATATCCGCGTGCATTCAATTGAAACTTCCTGCGCGCCGAGTGCCGTTTCGCTGACACCTTTAAAGCCTAATTTTTTTAAAGCGGCAATCATTCTTTCTTTAGAAATGTTATAAGCACCTATCCAGCTCGGCGCCAAAGAAACGTATACTTCTTTATTCTGCAAAAAAAGTTTTTTAACCTTGTCAACATCGTTCCTTACTCTTTTTGCTCCGCTCGGGCAAACGGTAACGCAATGCCCGCAGGCTATACATTTTTCATTTATAACGGAGGCGGAATTTTCCTGCACCTTAATAGCCTTAACGTGGCATTCGCGTATGCATTTATAGCAGTCGTGGCACTCATTTTTCAGCGTGTATACAGGATATAAATTATTCAACTCAGCTCCTTTAATTTTTCAATTATTCTTTCCAAGGCTATATCATTGCGGCATTATCTGTCATTATGCCAAAGCTTTTTTGCACATATCTTTGCATTCGATAATCATTTTTTATTTCTTTATACGGTTTTCTGTAATTTCAGGATTATCATTATTCCCGCAGGTATAACAGGAACTTCCCATGCAAATTTTTATTTCAGGCTTCATTTTATTTTCCTTAAAAA
>JAJQDG010000012.1 GCA_021202305.1 Candidatus Gastranaerophilales bacterium | reverse complement strand
CTGAACAATTTATATCTTACGGTGCCGGTTTCGGCCACGGCGTGGGCATGAGCCAGTACGGCGCGGGATTTTTGTCCAAATACAATATACCGTATAATAAAATTTTGGAACATTATTATACAGGGATAAAACTCGGAACTATGCCTAAGACAGTATCATATAATTCTTTGGGTACCGATTATGTTCAGGAATTTTATTTTACAAAACAAAAAACAAAACTTGAAAATATTTCAAAAAGCCCCCTGAAAGACGAATTAAAGGAATTTTCCGAAAAAAACAAAAAGCCGAAATGCTACTTAACTATCGAAAATCCGAACGGCGTTTCCGATGTGGAATTTTATATTAACGGATATTATTTTAATCAAAATATGGGCATATTCAAGAAAAAAATACTAAAAACAGAAATTACCGCTTATCTGGATGAGGGTAAAAATAAAATAATATTTAAGCCGCTTCTAGAAGGAAACAAGAAAAAAGCGCTTAGATTTTATATAACTCTGGGAGATGAAAATGAATAGCGAGGGTCAGGGGCTTTTCCGTGCGGCAGGCTGGATTGCGTTCATAATTTTGCTTTCTAAAATTGTTGGTTTTTTAAGAGATGTGGTTGTTGCAAATTATTACGGTGCAAGCATTATATCTGATGCTTATTTTTATGCGTATCAAATACCGGCGCTTGTTCTGGTAATTTTGGGCGGAGTAGGAGGCCCTTTTCACAGCGCCACGGTTGCCGTTTTTTCAAAACTTATAAAAGATTTTGAAATTAAACCAAAGCCTGCGATTAAAAAACTTTTTAACACTTTTGAAACTTTTTCGATAATTTTATTTACAATTCTTGCGCTCATTTGTTTCTTCTTTCCGGAAACAGTCATGCGCCTTATAATAAGCGGTGAAAATACAGAATTGCTTGAATACGCTTCAAAACTTTTAAAAGTTATGTCGCCTATAATATTAGTCGGTGCCGTAATTGGGCTTTATTACGGTATTTTGGTTACATATAAAAAATTTTTACTGCCGAATATTTCTCCTTCCATGCTTTCTTTGGGGGTAATTATTGTACTTCTTATCACAAAAGGTGATAAAACCGGTTTTTACCTTGCGCTTGGTACGTTGTTCGGCGCGCTTTTGCAGTTTTTACTGCAGGTGCATGCTGTAAGAAAAATCGGGTACGGCTTCAAGCCCGCTTTTAATTTCTTTAAAAATAAAAGTTTTAAAGAAATTTTAGAGCTTTTGTTTCCGGCTTTTTTGAGTTCTACAATCGGACAGCTCGGAATTTATGTTGACATGTTCTTTTCATCTGCATTGAAAGACGGCGCCTGGACTGCGTTTAGCTATGCTAACAGAATTTTTCAATTTCCTGCCGGTCTAATGTTGACTGCGATTTTGGTTCCTCTATTTCCTTTATTTTCAAGATTAGTAGCCAAAAAAGATACAGAAGGCGTGCGTCATTATTACAAAAAAGGAATAGGTACTCTTATATATGCGGGAACTTTTCTTATGGTGTGCATTTTTGTCATAAGAACTGATGCAATAAGGCTGGCTCTTGAAAGGGGGGCTTTTGATGCAGCTGCTACAGTTCTTGTATCGAATATTTTGTTTTTTATTACCCTTTCAATTTTGCCTTATGTAGTGAGAGATAGCGCCACCAGACTTTTTTATTCATACGGAGATTCTAAAATACCTTTTGTAATTGCAATAGGGTGTATATTACTTAAACTGGTTTTAAATATGCTGCTTGTCCGTCCTATGGGAATTGAGGGCATTGCCCTTTCCACAAGTCTTGTAACCTTATTTAATGCGGCAATGCTTACGTATTTACTGCGGAAAAAAATAAGTATCGGTTATAAAGATTTGACGAAAAATTGCATTAAAATCTTGTTTATAGGCGCTTTAACTTTTTTAACAGGGGAATTTGTTTCCGCTTTGTATTCGCATTTTGTTGCCTGGAATTTTATAACGGGAATAATTAAGCTTTCTTTAACGGGAGTTATAATGCTTGGCGCGTATTGTCTGTTTTCAGTATTATTAAAAATTGAATATATGCAGGAATTAATTCAAAAAATTAAAAACAGGGACGCAAATGTATAATAAAGAAGAAATTTTCGGCTTTGAAACAGATACCGTTTGGGGAATAGGGGCGCACCCGTTGTGCGAAAAAGCCGTTAAAAAAATGTATATAATAAAGGGGCGTGCCGAAGCCAAGCCGTTAATATTGATGAGCAATAAAATAGAATATCTTCTTCCATACGTTGAAAGCGTACCTAAATACGCTATGGAACTAATAAAAACTCATTTTCCAGGGGGGCTTACGCTTATTTTCAAAAAAACAGAAAAATGCCCTGATTACATAACTTCAAAAAAAGATACGATTGGAATAAGAATTCCAAATCACAAAGGGTTTTGTGATTTAACAGAAAATATAGAGGGAAAAGTTCTTGCTACTACTTCATTGAATTATTCGGGTTTTCCGCCCGTTAAAAATTATGAAGAAGCCATATTGAAATTCGGTGAAAAAATTAATGTTATAAAACCAAAAACCGCATTTATTCAGGACGGAACAGCTTCAACAGTTGTATTGTGTACGGGTTCTGTTCCTGTTATTTTAAGACAGGGGAATGTTGTTATTTAATTTTAATGTTGTATAATATACTGTTATAAAAATATAATTTAGCTTGTTAAATGAAAGCGGGTAAATATGAACAGGGATATCAGAGCGATATTGGGCGAAAATGTTAAAAAAATAAGAAAGAAAAATAAACTTTCTCAAGCTGATTTTGCAAAAAAAATTTCACTTCAAACTCAGGCCGTAAGCCAAATTGAAAACGGAAAAGCATATCCTGCCTTAAAGACAATTTCAAAAATATGCAGTGAATTTAATCTGTCGCCTGCCTGCCTTTTTTCTTATGCTAAATCTCTTGAGGCAAAAGAAGAAAATACAAGAAACAGTCTTATTGAAACCATTAATTTGATTATATCGGAAATGGACAACGACAAACTTGAAATTGTAATTAACATAATGGCAACGCTTGCCGAGGACAGTGTGAAAATAACAATCGACAAATAATATTATTTTATGAGCGATTGAATTTCTTTAAAAGCGGGATTTTTTGAACCTTCAAGCCACATAAATAAAACTGTTTCAAGAGTGGGTGTTTGTATGCCTATATGTCTTAAATTCTGCATGGCAAAATCTCTTTCAAAGTCTTTTCTTGAATATGAAATGTCAGATACAACAAAAACTTCATACCCTCTTTCAAAAAGTTCAATTGCCGTTTGGTATACGCAAATGTGCGCTTCTATTCCAAAAATCACCGCCTGTTTTTTATTAGATTTTTCTATTTCATTAAAAATTTTTTCTTCTTTAACTAAAGAAAAATACGTTTTTTCGTATACTGAAGATTTTTTCCCTAAAGCCGATTTAACCGCATTTATTGTGGAACCAAGCCCATTTGGATATTGTTCGGTGAGTATTGTTTTAATATTTAAAATTCTTGCCGCACTTATTATTTTTGGCACATATTCTTTTATGTGCAAAATATTATTT
>JAJQDG010000240.1 GCA_021202305.1 Candidatus Gastranaerophilales bacterium | reverse complement strand
ATATTAAAGGTATATCCTACAATTCAAATACAATTAAAAGCCATGAGATTTTTGTCTGTCTGAAGGGCGAGCATGTTGACGGACATAATTTTGCTCAATCTGCTTTTGAAAAAGGCGCAATTGCAATTATGGCGCAAACGCCGCTTAATATTGAAATTCCTCAATTAATTGTAAAATCAACTCAAGAAAAAATTGCAGATTTAGCTGCTTGTTTCTATCACAATCCTTCTCATTCTCTTAATTTAATCGGAATAACAGGCACAAACGGAAAAACATCGGTTACGCACCTTATTCAAAGGATTTTTGAACTTGAAGAAAAAAAATGCGCGCTCATAGGCACACTCGGATATAAATTACGTTCAAATTCCGATTATCTTGAAGCAAAGCATACAACTCCTCAGGCTCCGGAACTTCAAGCTACGCTATCTAAAATCTTACTTTCGGATATTTCAAATGTCGTTATGGAAGTTTCATCCCATGCGCTTGAACAATACAGAGTAAAAAATTGCAAGTATAAAGGTGCCGCCTTTACAAATTTAACTCAGGATCATCTTGATTTTCATATTACTATGGAAAATTATTTTAATGCAAAAGCAAAACTTTTTTCTTCGCTTGAAGAAGGCTCTTTTGCAGTTATAAATAATGATGATAAATATGCAAAAAGGTTTATTGAAAAAACTCCTTCAAACGTAAAAATTTTAACGTACGGTGTAAATAATAATTCCGATTTATACGCTAAAGATATTGAATTTACATCGCGCGGGGCAACTTTTAAATGCTGTTATCTCAATGAATGTATAGAAATTAAACTTATGCTGAACGGAATGTTCAATGTTTATAATGCTCTTTGCGCTATCGGTGTTGGAGTAATGTCAAATATTCCTCTGGTATCATGCAAAAATGCGCTTGAAGCAACAAAATCCGTAGCGGGGCGCTTTGAGATTGTACATTTTGACCCTATGGTAATTGTTGATTACGCTCATACTCCTGACGGACTTGAAAATATTTTGCGTGCCGCAAGAGAATTAACCCCTAAGGATGCCGAACTTATCTGCATGTTTGGCTGCGGCGGAGACAGGGACGCAACAAAAAGACCAAAAATGGGCAGCATAGCTCAGGCACTCAGCGATAAAATAGTGGTAACATCTGATAATCCCCGTTCGGAAGACCCGGAGCAAATAATAACGGATATCCTCTCCGGCCTAAAACTTATTAACCCCAAGACGGTTTTTGTTGAGCCTGACAGACATCTTGCAATTCAAATGTTAAAGAAAATTTCATCCAAGAATGATGTAATAATTCTTGCAGGCAAGGGTCATGAAGATTATCAAATTTTAAAAGACAGAACAATTCATTTTGATGACAGAGAAGAGGCAAGAAAAGTTTTCAATTAAAGTATTGCATAACCGGTACAGCTTCCATAAAAAGAAAAGAAAAGGAAAGGTTTTTGATTAATATTCCTTAACATCTTGAGTTTACGGAAAAATTGTCATTTTTTGCATGCAAAGGGGGGGCAGTTTCAAATCAGGGTGTCCTATATTACGCACATAGCCTGACTTTTGCGCATTTTATTTCTATTTTTTAAAATTCTAAAATTAATTAATTACAGGATTTTTACGCACACTCTCTTTTAAATATCAGCATGTTGTATTAAAATATATACGTAGGCTCGGATTTTTCTATGCAGGATGTTCAGGAAAAACTTATTATTCAAAGCGGCAAGCCCCTGACGGGGGAAGTTTCTATCTCCGGAGCAAAAAATGCCGTGTTGAAGCTTATGGCCGCATCGCTTTTGCCAAATGACATTTGCGTTATAAAGAACGTGCCTGAGCTTTCTGACGTTCAAATTATGATTGACGTTTTAAGCGAACTTGGCGCTGTTATTGACTACGACAAAGAATACGGTGTTTTAACCATTGATTCAAAAAATATAACGGGTGTTGTAGCATCCGACATCTTTGTATCAAAAATGCGCGCATCTTTTGTTGTTTTGGGCCCTTTGGTCGGAAGAATGCATGAAGCCTGTGTTGCAATGCCCGGCGGCTGCCGAATAGGCGAAAGGCGCGTTGATTTTCACATAAAGGGTTTGCAGGCTCTGGGCTGCCAGTGTGATATTAAAGACGGATATGTATATGCCGTTGCAAAAGAATTAAAAGGGGCTGAAATTTGCTTGGATATTCCGTCTGTCGGAGCTACTGAAAATATAATGATGGCGTCGGTTTTAGCCAATGGCACAACAGTAATTCAAAATGCCGCGCAGGAACCCGAGATTGTTGATTTAGCTAATTTTTTAAACACTATGGGCGCTAAAATTGAGGGTGCAGGTACTAATCAAATTACAATCACGGGTGTTATGCAATCTGACCTGCACGGAGTTGAACATACTACAATCCCTGACAGGATTGAAGCCGGTACATATATGTCTGCGGTTATTGCAACAAAAGGGCATGCTTTCATTAAAAACATTTACCCGAACCACCTGACTATCTTCACCGGCAAACTTCTTGAAATGGGCGCTAAAATAAAACTTGTTGAGCCGCATATAATGGAAGTTTCGTCGGATGAACGTCTTGAAGCCATGAATTTTATAACTCAGCCGTACCCCGGGTTTCCGACAGATTTGCAAGCGCTTGCAATGACACTTTTGTCTACCGCTAACGGTATTTCCGTAGTAACGGAAAGCTTATATGAAAACAGATTTATGCACATAAATGAACTCTGGCGCATGGGCGCAAATATCAGGCAAAATAATAATCATGCCATAATAAAAGGCGTGGATTTTCTTGTAGGCACAGAAGTTGTCTGCACAGATTTACGCGCCGGCGCTGCGCTTGTAATTGCGGGGCTTATGGCTAAAGGCGAGTCGGTTGTAAAATCGCTTCACCATATTGACCGCGGATATGAAAAATTTACTGCAAAATTAAGAGGCTTGGGCGCAGATATTATGCGGGTGCCTATTGATTTTCAGTTAAGTGAAACTGTTGACAGAGAAAATTTACAAAACGTAAGGGGTTAGAAATGGTTGAAAACAAACAATATAAAAGATGGTATGATTATGACCCCTTGCTAATGCAGGTGGTGGGGCTTTTGCGCGATTATCCCGAGGAATTAAAATCTCAGGCAGAGGTTTTCTTGCAAAAAGTTGAAGAAAGGGTTTCTAAAGATGCAATCGATCGTTTTTATGCAGTAGTGAAACCTATGATAAAAGGAAACCGCTGGTACGATAAAGACCCTGTTTTATCTTTAACAATCGAGCTTTTGCGCGTTGTTCCAAGGGATATTCAAAGACAGGCGGCAAATAATTTTATCCGCATTTTACGCTCAAAAGGTGTAGAAGTTGAAGCAGCATACAAAGATTAATTTAATTATCTTTAAATAGCGGTTAACTTTGGCATAGCTGCAAAATACGGCTAAAAGGGAATTATTTTTTCGAGCCAAATTTTTTTATTATTGTTTATTACTTTTTTTGTAATATCCGATGCCGCATTTTCAAGCATTCTGTTTTTGCAAATTAAAAGTATGTTTTTTAATTTTTCCTGCCGGATAAATTC
>JAJQDG010000154.1 GCA_021202305.1 Candidatus Gastranaerophilales bacterium | reverse complement strand
GTGTTTTAGTCTATAAAACAAAGTTGTTGTAACTGTAATCAATTTGGTCTTGCTCAATTCCTATGTACCTTAACGTTATTTGAGGACTTGAATGATTAAATATTTTTTGCAGGAGTACAACATCTTTAAATTTCTGATAATGATGATATCCAAAAGTTTTTCGCATAGAATGTGTACCGATTTTTTCTTCAAGTCCCGCATTTTTACAAGCATCTCTAATCATATAATATGCAGTAATTCTATTGTACCTTTTGCCCCAAAGAGATTTAAATAAAGGTTCTTTATCTTTTTTGCCTTTAACAAAATCTGTAATTAAGTTTTTAAGCTTGTCATTTAAGGGAAATTTTTTGAATTTGCCGGTTTTTCTTTCTACGATTTGAACATAATTTTTGTTTCTTACATCGCCTACATTTAGCGCAACAATGTCTGAAATTCTAAGTCCGCAATTTGTGCCAAATACAAAAAGCAAATGGTCTCTTGCACTTTGTTTTTCAAGATATCTTTCGACCCGCTCGACATCTTTTTTGTTTCTAATGGGTTCTACTGTAGTCATTTTGCTCTCCTTTCTTTTGCTACCCTCTAATATTTTCGGGCAACAAAGGACGATAAAATAGCTGAAAATGTAATGATTAGTCCTTTAGATAATTTTCTGTTGTATCTAAAATCTCATCAAAATCATCATCAGTTAGCTGTAAATAGGGTCTTGCAGGAATTGTTACTTTTTTGTTTTTTCCTGCCTGACCGCCGAGTTGATGAATTGCAGCATAAGGCAAATTTGAGCCTATAACGGCTGAATTGTCGTCATATTGTGTGCTAACAGACGATGCAAGCTGACCCTCAACCTGTAAAATTTGTCCGGGCCATTTATCAATTTCTTTTCGTTTTTTTATTGTAACTTCAGATAATTCCGTCCATTTGTCGGGTCTGCCCTCTTCTTTGAAATTCTCTTCTGTAGAAGAAGTAAAAATTCCTGCGATATTTTTCATTAACGGTCGCAGGTTTTCACTTTTTCGAGCTAAATCAAGCAGTTTTGACTCAACTTCTTTATTATCAATTTTGATTTCGATGGGGTTGTCAGACATTTTTAAATAATTCTTGGATAGGATAATTTGCAATCAGGAGTTCTTTAAACATTTTGTTTGTGCGGTTAGTACCCTCACGATTATTGATTCCGTTCAGCCGTTCAACTTCAATCATTTCATAGCCTTTATATAATTCTCTGATTTTAGGAGAATCATCATAAGAAAGAAGAAAACGTCCTTTAATGTTTTGCAGGGTATTTTTCAGTCTTTCATGTTCAAAGTCGGCGCAAGATGTTATCTCATAACCGCAGCCTTTTGAATACGGCGGGTCGCAGTAGAAAAAGGCATTTTCAAAATCGTATTGTTTAATCAGTTTTTCAAAATCTCTGTTTTCAATCAGTACTTTATCAAGCCTATTGTGTATTGCATCAATTCTTTCAAGTACATTTTTTTGAGATTTGCTTGCTCCGCCCGAACATTTTTTGACAGTGCCGAAAGTCTCGCCTCTGCCGCCAAAGGAACGTGTAATTAAAAAATAAAACTGAACGGCACGCTGAATATCCGTTATAAATGTACCGTTCAAAAATTGCATAAACATTTCTCTTGAACCTAAAAGATATTGCAGTTCTTCTTTAAAAGCATTCGGGTGGTATTTTACAATTCTAAATAGGTTTGCCAGTCTTCCGTCAAGGTCGTTATAAATCTCTAAATCCGCCCATTTATCTTTATATAAAAGAACCCACGCACCTCCGCCAAAAGGCTCAATATATGATTTTATATCATTAGGAATCAATGGAGCAATTGTTTTTCTAAGCAGCCTTTTTCCGCCAACCCAGTTGATTAAGCATTTTTTATCAATAGTCATTCAAAACTCCTTGTTTTATCGGTATTTTATATGTGTTCAAATGCCGTTTTATTGTTGTTCATTCAATCCACTTGCAGGATTGTGAGACCAACCAACATCTGTTGAAATCTTATGACCAGTAAGGGGATCTGTGTAAACTGCAACAGGCTTGTATTCGCCTGATTTTTTTGAAACTAATCTATCCTCTTGCGATAAAAGTCCTGATGAGGAACTTGGTTTAACCTTTTTCTTTTGCAGTTTATAGCTTGAGAGGGCATTAACTCTGCATCTGCACCGCCAGCCGTTTGGAGGATAAAAAGAATTCCAAAACGGGTCGTCATATCTGAAAATTAATCCGTTCAATTCTGCATGTTCAGGTCGGGTCGAAGCATCCATAACAGCGACATATTCCCAGTACGGACGATTGTCAACATTATCCATCTGAGTTTTATATCTGCCTGTTTGGTATGCAGTTTGCATATTGACCGAATAAATAGTTTTTAATCTGTACATTGAACCTAATTGAACTTTTTCTGCATTTCCTTTTGTATCAACGACAATTTCATCACCCCACCAACCTTTCTTCTGCAAAGTCGGTTTAAGTTCTTTTTGAAATTCGTGGAAAGTTTTACCCTCGGATAGTGCTTTATCAACAGCGGAGCGGATATCTTCTAAAATATCTTCCCTCATTACTTTTGCAACAGTAAATGCTTTTTTATGTGCATCCTGCCATACGTCATACCAGTCCCATGAAAGAACGTTTCCTTTTTTCTTAAAATATTTAATTGCCTGTGCCGGAGCAAGCTTGAATAATCCTTTAAGTTCTGCCATTTATAGCCTCTGCCAGTCTTTTGGCAACCGCTTCGACCACATTTACTGTTACTGCGTTTCCTGCCATTTTATACAGGTGGCTGTCTTTCAGCCCGATTTCGTATGCAGTTTTTACCATATCGTCAGGAAAGCCTTGTAGTCTAAAGCACTCAAGAGGTGTTAATCTTCTTATTTTGTAATTATCAATTGTCCCCATATTGCAGTTTGTATCTAATGTTTGAGAGCAGCCTTTTCCAACTCTTCCGCGTCTTGTTTTAGAATTTGGAAAAGCCAAATTTATTCCGTCACCTGTTGTTGCAATATCATAGCCCCTTTTCGTTCCGTTTTTGACACGCATTAGAGGTATATCACCACCAACTTTTAATGTTTCAACGGTGTTTGAGGCTTTGTATTTGTCAAAGCGGGGTTTATTAATAAAATATAATCCTGTTTTTGCACCAAGTCCTCCGCTGTTTGCAATAAGGCATTGACTTATTCCATCGGGATTATAAATTCTATCACCTTGCGGTGCATTCTTTGGTGTCATCGGATGTTTTCTGAGCGGGCTAATATTCTCGCTTCCGCTTCCTTTGATAGGAAATATTTCGGGTGGACATTCTTTTCCATAACATCCGACAATGTACACTCTTTCCCTGTTTTGAGGAACTCCGAAGAACTTTGAATTAAGTAATTGCCATTGTATGCTGTACCCGAGGTCGGTGAGAATTTTAAGTATTGTTTGGAAAGTTTGCCATTTGTCGTGATTAAGTAAGCCTTTAACATTTTCGAGAATAAAATACCGGGGTTTTTTGTCTTTGAGAATCCGTGCGACTTCAAAAAACATTGTGCCTCTTGTGTCTTCAAATCCCCGTCTTTTTCCTGCAATTGAGAAACTCT
>JAJQDG010000056.1 GCA_021202305.1 Candidatus Gastranaerophilales bacterium | reverse complement strand
TTATAAAATCCGGCTTATTTAAAAGAATGTCAAGTTGTTCTTTATAAATATACAAATTTTTATCAAGCATGGTATACGGACTTATTTCCTGATAGGGAAAAATTTTTGCGCACTTTTTGTTTGTTTGATTAAAAAGGTTGTCATAATCTTTTTGATATTTTAGGGCTGATTGCTCATCAGGAGTTATTAAAAAAATTTTTTTGCCCGAGCGCAAAATAAAATCAATAAGAATAAGTTTCAAAGGCGGGTTTAAACCCGATAAACAAAAAGCGCCTTTAAAATCCGAATTTAAAAAGCGTTTCAGTTTTGGCAATTTATAATCAAAAAGAGTTTGCATTTTCTAATTTAAACACAAAAGCGAAGCACCAACCACCCCTGAATAATCTCCAAGTGCAGCCTTTTTAAATTCCGTTTTGCGCGAAGGTATAGGTAGTGCTTTCATTCTTGCTTTTTTAACGGTATTAAAATAAAATTCATCAACAGATTGAATTAAACCTCCGCCCAAAATTATAAGCTTGGGGTTATAAAAATTCATAATGCTTGCAATTCCGCCTGAAAGATATTCAACCGCTTCGGTTACATATTGAGTTACAACTTCATCATGGGCTTCAAGCGCTTTTTTAATGTGTTTTGAACTTATTGAAGACGACTTTGTGAAATCAGTAATAACCGAATTGCGCCCCTTTTTAACTGCGCCTAAAATTCTTGATTCAATTGCGCTTCTTGAAGCGTACGCTTCAAGGCAGCCGTTTGCGCCGCAGGAACATGCTCTGCCGTTTAAATCAACTATAATATGTCCGATTTCCCCTGCCGTTTCGCTTGCGCCGAGGCGGATTTTTCCTGAAGATACAATGCCCGAACCTATTCCCGTTCCTATAAAAATGCAGACAATTTCATCGCATTTTACACCTGCACCAAATTTTAATTCGCCAAGTGTTGCAACTTCAACATCGTTCCCCGTATAAACGGGAATACCAAATTTTTTTTCAAGAGGCGTTTTGAAATCTAAATTTTTACACTCTAAATTTACTGCATTTACAAGAATGCCGTTTTTTCTGTCAACCTGACCCGCAAGCCCCAGCCCTATTGATTTTATTTCGGCAAGAGGAATATTCGTTTTTTCCAAAAGTTCTTCTGTTGTTTCTTTTGTAATTTTTAAAATGTCGTCATTGCCGCGGATTTTTTTTGTTTTATTTTTAACTTCAGATAAAACTTTACCCGTTTCAAGATTTACTACCGCAGCTAAAATCTTTGTGCCGCCTAAGTCTATGCCTATTGAAAAATTTTTCATTCCTCTTCTTTTATCCCGATGCTTTTTAATTTTTGTTCTATAGCGCGCCACCAGTGAAGTTTTTGTTTGTATACATAATGATACCCTTCAAATTCGCCGAGGCTGATATTTTTGTCATGTTTATCCAAAAATTTTTCAAAATTTTCTTGCAATTCATGAGTAAAGGTTTTTCTATCCGCATGAATTTCCGTTAAAGTCAAGGGTTCACCCAACTCCGTTATAATTTCAGGGCGGTCCTGTCTTAAAAACATGAAACTGTTTGCGACGGGTACAAGGTTTATCCCGCCATATTTTTCAATTGCTTTTTCTGCCATATAAGCAAGCCCTGATTGAAAAATTTCCGGTCTGTAATGCGGGGGGCGTATAATTCCCTGCGGGAAAATCCAAAAAGCGGTATTTGGCTTATCGAGCGTGGTTACGGCATAATTTAATGATTTAATCGCGCTTTGCGAAGATTTTTTATTAATCGGGAAACATCCTATATATTGAAACAGGGGAAATCTGTTCATTTCTTCAATCATAAAGCGAAAACGCCTGTTTTTTATGATTAAATTAACAATGCAATATGCCCACAGTCCGTCCCACCAGTTTGTATGATTTGCATAAAAAATTGTGGCAAAACGCTTGTCGCATTTTTCGGCATTTTCTTTACCTTTTATCATGGCGGCATAAAATCTGGCTTTTAGCATTGCAGGAAATACAATATTGGCAATAAAATGCCAGAAAGGCACATTTTTTGCCAGTCTGAATTTTTCTTCCCGATTTCTTTGCTTAGTAGGCGGGACTTTCGGGTACATGTGGATAGGAGTGTCATTCATATTTCCAATTTTATTTTTAATCGTTTGCGATGTCAAGTTAGATACAAAAACCATTTTTGTTTTATGTTATAATACAATCCGGTAACAAATAAAGGTTGTTTTTATGGAAGCGCTTATGAATTATGAAGTTAAAGATATATCTCTTGCAGAAAACGGAAAAAACAATATCGAATGGGCAATGAAGGATATGCCTGTTTTAAATAAAATAAAAGAACGTTTTAAAATTGAAAAACCCTTTAAGGGGCTCAGGTTAAGCGCATGCGTTCATGTAACAAAAGAAACTGCCGCGCTTTGCATTGCAATGAAAGAAGGCGGCGCGGACGCTGTTCTTGCCGCTTCTAATCCGCTGTCAACACAGGATGATGTTGCAGCGGCACTCGTAAAATATTGGAATATTCCTGTTTATGCAATTGCAGGAGAAGATAAATCAACTTATTTAAAACATGTTCAAACGGTGTTAAACCATAGACCAAACCTTATTATAGATGACGGGTGTGATCTGGTTGCCGCAATTCATTCTTCAAGGCGCGACCTTTTGCCCGATATTATAGGTTCAACGGAAGAAACAACAACGGGAATTATCCGCTTGAAGGCTATGGAAAAAGAAGGGCAGCTTGAATTTCCGGCTCTCGGTGTTGATTCGAGCCTGACAAAACATCTGTATGATAACCGCTACGGAACGGGACAATCAGCAATAGATGGCATTATTCGCGCAACCAATATTTTAATTGCAGGCAAAACCGTTGTTGTATGCGGATATGGCTGGTGCGGCAGAGGTATTGCAAAAAGGGCGCAGGGGCTTGGCGGAAATGTTACGGTAACCGAAGTTGACCCCCTGAAAGCTCTTGAAGCGGTAATGGACGGTTACAGGGTTATGCCTGTTGAAAAAGCTGCACTTGAAGGGGATATTTTTATCACCGTAACGGGTGATAAAAACGTAATTGATGTAAAACATCTTTTATCAATGAAAAATGGTGCATTTGTCGCAAATTCCGGACATTTTGATGTTGAAATAAATGTAAACGGATTAAGAGAATATGTTGTTGAATATAAAAAAATCCGCCCGTCGCTTGAAGAATGGGTTTTAAATAACGGCAAAAGTATTTACGTATTATGCGAAGGGCGTTTAGTTAACCTTGTTGCTGCTGAAGGACACCCTGCGTCTGTCATGGATATGAGCTTTGCAAATCAGGCGCTCGGGATTGAATTTTTGTCTAAAAACAAAGGCTCTCTTGAAAATAAATTACACACTCTTCCATTAGAAATAGATATGGAAATTGCAAAATTGAAGCTTGAATCTATGGGAATTCAAATCGACAGTTTGACAGAGGAGCAAATTTTATACTTAAATTCCTGGAAATCAGGCACCTGTTAAAACCGGTAAAGAAACTTGCCTTGCCAAGCAGTATAAATATTGATATAATTAAAATGAATTATAAAGGAGAAATTTATGAATAAGATGTTAAACGTAACCCCGGAGCGGGAG
>JAJQDG010000062.1 GCA_021202305.1 Candidatus Gastranaerophilales bacterium | reverse complement strand
TTCTTCAAGTTCTTTTTTTTCTTCTTCTTTTTCTGTTATATCATTTTTGCAGTTCGCTTTTTGAGTATTAAAACTTTCTATGCCGTTTTTTGCATTTTCTATTGTTTTATTGTTTTGAAAAATAATTTTTTCCGTATGAATAATTGAATCTTTTTTGCGCTGAATTTCCCCCTTTTTTTCTTCAAGGCGCCTTTTTACTTCAAGTTGTTTATCTTCCCCCTGCGCTTTAACTTTTGCGCAAATTTCTTCATATTCGCCCCTTTTATTTTCAAGCTCCGATTCAAGTGCTTTAGACTCTTTTTCTTTTGTTTTTTGCAATTTTTGAGATTCTAAAATGTTCTGATGAACATTTTCTAGAATTCTTTTAAAATCAAAATACTTAACAGCGCTAATCCGCCCTTCAAGTTTTTCTTTATTTTCTCTAAGTTCGCGATATTTAAGGGCAATTTCACGTTCTTCTTTCAGCTGTTCGGCGCGCTCGTCAATTGTAGTCAAAATCAGATTTGAATTTTGAACGCGTTCTTCTACACCGTTTAATTCTTTTGTTGCCATTTCAATTTTGCGGTCAAAATCGGCAGTTCCTGCAACTTCATCAATAAAAACGCGCCTGTCAGCCGAAGAACAATTTACAAGCCCGATTACATCCCCCTGCATTATTATATTGTTGCCGTTTTGGGTAATCTGGTATTTTTCAAGCTCTGAAATAACCTGTGTGTGCGTTTGCGGTTTGTCATCAATATAATATGTGCTTGTGTATCCTTGAGAAGATTTTTTAACCTTTCTTGCAAATGAAATTTCGCTGTTGGTTTCATCATCTGTATCAAAAACCACTTTAACATAAGCTTCATTTCTCTGGTTGTGGGTTGAAATTAAATCAGCAACACCTTTTTCAGAACGCAGCGCACGTGCAGATGTCAATCCGAGAGCAAATAGAACGCTGTCTATAATATTGCTTTTCCCCGAGCCGTTTATGCCGGCAATTGCCGTAAATCCCGTTAAAAACGGGATTTCGGTTTTACCCGCAAACGATTTAAAGTTATCAATCTCTAACCTCTTGATGTGCATTTGAAAAATTACCCGTATTCTATACTATTACACTACACAGGCTTGTTTTATGTCAATTAATTTACAAAAAATCAACTTAAAGTGTGATTATTATCGGCTTATCTGACTAATGAGAATGCGGGAAAATTATAATTTTCCCGCATTCTCATTTTAAAAAAACATAAGCTATTCCGTTATTGCGCCTTTGTTTGCGCCTGATACCGTTTTTGCGTATTTTGTTAAATACCCTCTTTCTACCTCTTTTGTCTTTATTACAAGGTTTTGGCGCCTTTTTTCCAATTCTTCTTTTGAAACATGAAGGTCAATGGTGCGTTTATTTATATCAATTTTAATTTCATCACCGTTTTGAACAAGCCCGATGATACCGCCATCTAACGCCTCGGGGCAAATATGCCCTATGCAAAGCCCTCTTGTGCCGCCCGAAAAACGCCCGTCTGTTATAAGGGCGCATTTTTTGCCTAAGCCCTTGCCCACAAGCAAAGAAGTAGGCGCCAGCATTTCCCTCATCCCCGGGCCTCCCTTGGGGCCTTCGTAACGGATAACGACAACATCTCCCGCTTTTACATCGTCATTTTCAATACCTTTCATGGCATCTTCTTCACAGTCGTAGCATTTTGCTTTTCCTGTAAATTCAAAACACTCGTCAGCAACTCCTGATATTTTAACAACAGCACCCATTTCAGCCAGAGAACCATGCAAAATTGCAAGCCCGGGGTTTTTAGTAATGGGATTGTCAAAAGGTTTTATGACTTCTTCATCTACCCATGCATTTTCTGCAATTTGTTCAATAGTTTTGCCTTCAACATTTTTGGTATTTTTTAATTCCGGAGTTTTTCCCCATAAATTTTTAATTGCGCCCGAAATTCCGCCGGCATGGTCAAAATCAGTCATGGTAAGTACGGCTGACGGGTCAAGTTTTATAAGCTGCGGAATTTTAAAGCTTAATTCTTCAAAATCATTTAATGAAAGGTCAATTCCTGCGGTATTTGCAATTGCAAGAAGATGTAAAATAGAATTTGTTGACCCGCCGAGTGCAAGATCAACTACAATGGCGTTTCTCAATGAAGTTTTTGTAATTATGTCTTTCGGACGGATATTTTCTTTGACCAAATCCACTGCAAGAAATCCTGAATCAAAAGCAATGCGGCGCTTTTTAGAAGAAACCGCAGATGAAGTTGCGCACCCTTCGACAGAAAGCCCCATAACTTCCGTTAAACAGGCAAGAGTATTTGCTGTGTATAATCCCTGGCATGCGCCTGCGGTCGGGCATGCAAAATGTTCCATTTCATGGAGTTTTTCTTCCGTAATATTTCCTGCACGATATCTGCCCACGGCTTCGGAAGAGCCTCTTATAAATGTCAGTTTTTCGCCTTTGCAAAATCCTTCTAAAGAAGGACCTGCAGTTACCACAACGGTTGGAATATTAAGCCTGAGCGCCCCCATTATCATTCCGGGGGTAATTTTATCGCAATTTGTAAGAAGGACAAGCCCGTCTAATTGATGTGCGCCCGCTGTTGATTCAACGCAATCCGCAATTAAATCGCGGCTCGGAAGTGAATAACGCATGCCCGAATGTCCCATTGAAATGCCGTCGCAGATAGCGGGTGTGCCAAAAATGTAAGCCTGCCCGCCGTTTGAATGAATGCCTTTTTCAATTTGACGCTCTAAATCGCGCATATTGACATGTCCCGGCACTAAATCCGAAAAGCTGCTTGCAATTCCTATAAAAGGTTTTTCTATATTTTTATCGGAAAGCCCGCCTGCGTACAATAATGCCCTGTGCGGCGCATGGGCAATTCCTTTTTTAATTTCATCTGATTTCATAAAATCTCCTCCTTCTGTATTATACGATAAAAGGAATTTTTGGGCATAAATTATAAAAACCTGTTTGCGATATCCTCCGCTGCAATTGCAGCGGATGCCCAGCAGTGCTGAAGATTAAACCCCCCGCAAAAGCCGTCGATATCAACAACTTCGCCTATTATCCAGAGTGAAGAAGCGATTTTTGATTTATAATTTTTGTCTATTTCATTTAATGAAACTCCGCCGCAATGGGTAATTGCACCTTTATTGTCGGGAGATACAGCCTTTAAAACAAGATTCTCCAGAGATTTTATTTCTTTTTTTGAAACATTTGCACACTGTTTTTCTTCTTTTATCAAAATTTCTGCCAATGATTTTGGAATAAAGCCGCAGACTGTATTTTTAAAAAGTTTTTTCGGGTTTTCTTCTATCTTTTTTTCAAGTTCTTCCGTATTTAAAAGCGGAATTTTAATTTCATAAGGAAAATCTTTATAAGCATTGATTGAACTTATTTTATACACGTAAGGCCCCGTTATTCCTTCATCGGTAAATAAAATATCGTTAAAGCTTACTCCTTTTAGCAGAGAAAATTCTTTTTGCGCAATTTTAAGCCCCGTTAATACGGGTTTTACAGGCGAAATTTTATGCCCGTATTTTTCAATTAAGCTTGTTTTAAATTTCAGCCCCTGCGATAAAATAACTCCATCATAGCCTGATAATGGTTCATTT
>JAJQDG010000213.1 GCA_021202305.1 Candidatus Gastranaerophilales bacterium | reverse complement strand
CATTATTTGTATGTGTGGAAGATTAGAAGGCATTTTAATGGGTGCAGTTACATCACTTCTTTTTTCAATGAGAAATACAGATAAATGCGTTCAAGGCGGCGAAACCACCCGCGGCGTAGTTGCGGCGGAACAGGTAGTAAGTGCTGCTGACAGCATAGCAGGTTCATCTTCATCTATTTTTTCCACTCTCACAGAGGGTACGGCAAGTGCCTTAGAATGCGCCGATGGTGCTGTTTCAACAATTTTTGAAAAAATAGGCAAAAGCGATGTGCTTGATAATATCGTAGAAACTACGGGCGCAAATACAAAAATAGGCGCAATTGCACAAAAATCAATTAACCCCTTGCTTTGTGTTGCAGCAGGGGTGCGTGTTTTGAACGATGATGACCAGTATGCGGCATTAATTGAAGAAACAAGCGCCATGACAACAATGTTTGCAACAGAATCTGTTATGAAATATTTAAGAAGCGCCACAACCGGTACATCGCAGGCAACAACCGGCATGGCGGGCAAGGTTGCAGAGGTTATGGAAAGTTCTTCAACCATAAAAAATCTGACCGAAAAAGCTTCAAATTGGTATACAAAACTTGGAACAAGCTCCAACGGCAGCGCAAAACAGACAATTGCGAGAATAGGAATAGACATTTTATTCGTAGCAGGGTCGATCTGCGCCTATAATTTAGGTAAAAAATTGGGCGAGCTTATAAGCGGACGGAATAAAGAAGAAACTTAAAAATTTTATTTAAACTCCGCTGCAGGGCGTATATCAAGCGTTTCTTTATTTTGCCTGAACCAGGTCAACTGCCTTTTTGCAAAATTTCTTGTGTGCTGTTTTATTTTTTCTACAGCAGTTTCAAAATCTTTATATATTTTATCCTCAAGGTCAAAAAATTCTCTGTAGCCTATTGTATTATATAAAACTTCACACCTGCCGTATTTTTTCTTATTTTTAAGCCATTCTTCGTATAAACCTTCTTTTAGCATTAAATCAACCCTCGTATTAATTCGGTTGTAAAGTTCCTCTCTTTCAAATTCTCTCATGTACCATTTTGCGTTGTAATTCTTGTTTTGCGCACGCTTATAATCGGAAAGTTTTCCGTTTATTGCCTCAATTAATTCAAGGGAGCGTATTACCTTGTCGCGGTTATTTTCATGTATTTTTGCAGCACGTAAAGGGTCTTTTTCATTTAATATATCCCAGAGTTTCTTATTTGAATATTTTAAAAGCTTATCCCTAAGGGGTTTATTTTCGCCGTATTCAATAAGTGATTTTTCATCTAAAAGAGATTTTATATAAAACCAGCTGCCCCCTTGAATTAAAATAGGATGAGAGGATTTTTCGATAATTTTTGCGGCATCATTTGCAAAATTTCCCGCCGAATAAAGCCCTTCATCGGGTGATTTTATATCTATTAAATGATGAATAACGCCCTGTTTTTCACTTTCATCAGGCTTCGCACTTACAATATCCAAATCTTTGTATACTATTCTTGAATCTGCACAGATGACCTCGGCTCCGATTTTTTTTGCAATTTCAATCGCAAGAGTCGTTTTGCCCGAGGCAGTTGCCCCCGTTATTACAATTATCGGCGAAATTTGCTTCATATATGGAAAATAATAGCACAAGAATGTACACGGCAAAACTAACGCACAAAACAAGCGCCAAAAATGCGGCAATTTCGCTATTGTATGTATATATTCTAAAAACAAAAACAATCGCAAAAAATGCAATTACCGAGAAAAATAGCGCCAAATTCTCAAAAAATCTTTTAAAAAGGGCGCATAGTCCGTTTTTGAGGGCTATCAGGGGATTTTTTGAATTTGAAAAATAAAGTGCAGGAATTGAATATAAATTCAAAAATAAATATAAGCTGAGCCCCCCGTATAAAAATATACTCCTTCTTAAAAGCAAAGTTTTTATTTGCTCGGGGCAAGTATTTACTAAATTTACAATAGAATCTGCATTGCTTAAAATGGCTAAAAACTGTCTTGAATCTTCTTCGGACATTGCAAAAATAATTATTGATAAATATCCTAAAATGTAATACACAATAAAAAACAAAAAACCAAAGGCAATTAAAGATAGCATATATGAAGGAATTGAAGCAAAAAACGCCTCTTTATGCTTACTGTAGTGTTCCTGCGTAGTTTTGCCCGCTTTATTTGCTATATCAAATTTAATAAGCCCGAACCAGCCTGAAAAAAAGGCAGCCGCAAAAAGAAAAATCAAACTCACAATTAAAATAAAAAAATGCGAGCCGTAAGACCACACAACTAAAGGACACATGCTTACATAAATCAACAAATATATTACAAATAATAGCGTCAAATGCGGATTTGCAGCAAGCAATAAAAAGCTTTCTTTTAGTGTAAAGTTCATTTTCCCCTCTAGGTTTATATATTTATAGTATAATTATATTACTTAATTTATTGCAAGGAATAAAATGTTAAGATTTTCAAAAGAACACAACCTAAAGGGGGTTTTAATTTGCGTGGAGGGCATTGACGGTTCGGGCAAAAGTACGCAGATTGACTTATTATACAGGTGGCTGAAATCAAAAAATAAAGATGTTATTTTAACCTGCTGGAATTCTTCTGATTTAATTTCAAATACTACAAAAAAAGCAAAAAAGAAAAATCTGCTTTCCCCGAGAACTTTTTCACTATTACATGCGGTTGATTTTGCCGACAGGTTGGAAAAAGTAATTATTCCCGCCCTGAAAGCCGGCTTTATTGTACTTGCGGACAGATACGTATATACGGCTTTTGCGCGTGATGTAGCAAGAGAGGTTGATTCTAAATGGGTCAGAAATATGTATTCTTTTGCTATTAAGCCTGATTTGACCGTTTATTTTGATGTTTCGGCAAAAATTTCACTGGAACGCCTCTGTGCCACCCGCCAGCCTAAATATTACGAAGCCGGCATGGATTTAAAGCTTTCAAATAATCCGTATAAAAGCTATGTTATTTTTCAAAACCGCGTAATTGAAGAATACCGCTCTATGATTGATGAATTTAACTTAATCAGGCTGGATGCAAATGACACAATCCATTCAAAACAAACATATTTCAGAAAATTAGTTGAAGAAACGCTCAGAAAAAAGGGGATTAAAATTTAATGTACCAAAAACACGGATATGACGGGCTTTTAATTGTTCTTGAAGGAACCGACGGTGTCGGCAAATCAACTCAGGTTAATATGCTAAAAAACTATGTTGAAAACGAATGTTACGGCTGCATGTCAAGCGAATGGAAAACCTCCCGCCTTATTTCAAATGTTATTAATGAAGCAAAAGATAAAAATCTTTTAAATACAACAACTTTTTCGCTTTTGTATGCCGCAGATTATGCAGACAGACTCGAAAATAATATAATTCCCGCCCTGAAGGCAGGTTTTGTGGTTATTTTAGACAGATATATCTACACCGCTTTTGTGCGCGATACGGTTAGAGGACATGATATTAACTGGGTAAAAAAGCTTTATGATTTTGCGCCGGAGCCTGATTTAGTATTTTATTTAGATGTTTCGGTTGATGTTCTTTTAAAAAGGATTATTGGTTCTACCGGGCTTGATTATTATGAATCAGGGCGCGATATAGGGCTTTCTACCGATATATACAAC
>JAJQDG010000006.1 GCA_021202305.1 Candidatus Gastranaerophilales bacterium | reverse complement strand
AGATGGCATAGTGTGAATGTTACACCAAATTTTTTTTATTGTCAACAAACTTATTTCATTTATTGCTTGAAAATCGGCTTAAAAATTTGTATAATTTTTTTCATTGGAGATAAAAATGAAAAATATAGACTGGAATAATCTTGACTTTCAATATATTGAAACTGATATCCGCTTTGTTTCAAATTACAAAAACGGTTCCTGGGATGAAGGGGCGCTGATTAAGGACAGTACCGTTACAATAAGCGAATGCGCCTGCGTTTTACAATATGCGCAAACTTGTTTTGAAGGGCTTAAAGCCTATACAACTGTTGATAACCGTGTTGTCTGTTTTAGACCCGACCTTAACGCCGAGCGCATGGAAAGTTCCTCTAAATATTTAGAAATGCCGCCTTATCCGAAAGAAAAATTTGTAAATGCCATAGTTGATGTAGTCAGGGCAAATATTGATTATGTTCCTCCTTACGGTACAGGCGCTTCGCTTTATATACGCCCGTTTATGTACGGTTCAAATGCAGTAATCGGGGTTAAGCCTGCTTTAGAATATTCTTTTAGAATTTTTACAACTCCCGTGGGCGCTTATTTTAAGGGAGGTATAAAACCAATTGTAATAAGAATTTCTGATTTTGACAGAGCAGCCCCCCATGGCACAGGGCATATAAAAGCAGGTTTGAATTATGCAATGAGTCTGCATGCTATTGTTGATGCGCATAATAAAGGGTATGCAGAAAATATGTACCTTGATTCTGCAACCAGAACAAAAGTTGAAGAAACGGGCGGTGCAAATTTTATTTTTGTAACAAAGGACAATACTGTTGTTACCCCAAAATCTGCTTCAATTCTTCCTTCAATTACAAGGCGCTCTTTAATGTATGTTGCTGAAAATTATCTTGGCTTAAAAACAGAAGAAAGAGAAATTGCAAAAGAAGAACTTCGAGATTTTAAAGAATGCGCGCTTTGCGGCACGGCAGCTGTTTTATCGCCGGTAGGCAAAATTGATGACCATGGAAATGAAATAATTTACGGAAGTTCAATGGGCGAAATTACAAAAAGCTTGTACGATACACTGACGGGCATTCAATCGGGTAAAATTGAAGCACCAAAAGGCTGGATAAGACTAATCAAATAAACGTTTTATATTTTTAAGCCAAAAGCGCAAAAATCACGGCGCATTAGTATAAATAAACGCTCATATCTTTAAACATAAAAATAATCGGCCTGCGGAATCAAATAAATTTTTGCCTGATTATTCTTTTTTTAGGGCTTCAATTGTTTTTACGGTTTGAACCGGGTCAAATCCTTTTTTGCCGTTTATAAAAAGCGTTTCAAGCTGCGTATTTATTGTTTCGTCGATTTGTTTTTTGTTTTTGTATCCAAAATTATCTTCAAGCGGCATAACAAGCTGTTTTGATGAAATACATCTTGCTTTATCGATTAAATCAGATGTGCAGTTTTTAAAATAACTGTTTGAAAGCGCCCTTTTATTTGCGGGAAGCACGTTTGTTTTTTTTGCAAGTTCAAGCTGGTTTTCTTCATTTAAAAGCATTTTAGCAAACTCTTTTGCTAAAGCTTTATTCTTTGCCTTTTTTGGTATAACAAAATTCATGAGCGAAATATCATACCTGCCGTTTTTTCCCGTAAGCTGGGGTGCAATTTCAGAAATTGTATAAACCTGCGGCGCATTTTGTAAAATCATATTTATAAAATTGCTTCCGGCGGTTATGAAATCTGCCGAGCCTGCCATGTATTTTTCTACAACTTCGCGGTGGTTTACCGTTAAGATATCATTTAAAAGCAGGTTTTCATTTTTTAATTTTTCAAACAGCATATACACTTCTTCAAATTCAAGAGGTGTTTTGGCGCTGTACTTATTTAAAATTTTTGAAAATGCATCCCCTTCGTTTAAAGCTGCGCCATATTTTAAATCAGCTTTACAGGATTTTAATTTTAAAATGTCATCATATTTTAAGGGCAGAGGGCAATTTTTAAATTTTTCTTTATTATATATGCTCACGGCGCTTGTTGCATAAAATGGCAGCGCATAGATTTTTCCTTCGTATTTTAATTTTTCCAAAAGCGTTTCAATATATGGCGATACATCATTTTCGTCAAAAAATTCAAGCAGATTTTTTTGTGCAAGAAGCGCTGAATACTCGGGATTAAGGTTTATTAAATCAGGAGGATTTCCGCCTAAAATTGAGGCAATTGTTCTTTTTTGCGCTTCACTGACGGGAATATCCACCCAAACAATCTTAATTTCGGGGTGAAGCTTTTGAAATTCATCGATATTTTTTTGAATTAAATCTTTGGCGGGCGCCCTTAATTGAATTGTCCAGAAAGAAAAAACGTTTTCTTTATCCCCCCTTAAAAGAAAAGGAAATAAAATCAGGGCTGAAAATAAAATTAACCAAAAAAATTTATAGTGCATGGTAAAATTATACTATGAATTTATTTGATGATTTAGAAAACCTGAATAAACAAATGCCGCTTGCAAATACCATGCGCCCGAAAAATCTGGATGACTTTTTGGGGCAGACAAATGTAATTTCGGATGGTTCGCCCGTTAAAAACCTCATTAAAGCAAACAGGCTTTTTTCTTTTATTTTGTGGGGGCCTCCGGGGTGCGGCAAAACAACGCTGGCAAGGCTGATTGCCGCATATCACAATGCAAATTTTCTTGAATTATCCGCAGTTACATCCGGCGTAAAAGAAGTAAAAGAAGCGGTTAATATTGCAAAAGAGCATTTAAGAGAAGGCATGAAAACCATTCTTTTTATAGATGAAATTCACAGATATTCAAAAACCCAGCAGGATGCGCTTTTGCCGCATATTGAAAACGGAACCCTGCATTTAATGGGTTCCACCACGGAAAACCCCTCTTTTCAGGTTGTTCCTGCGCTTTTAAGCCGTGTTCAGGTTATAATGTTAAATCCTATTGATGACAATTCAATGGAAAAAATTATTAAAAATGGGCTAAACTATCTTGAAGATACATACAAAAATCAAGTTAAAATACAAAAAGGCGCAATTGAAACCATAATCAGGCTTTCATCAGGAGATGCAAGATTTGCACTTAATACCGTAGAAAATTCCTACTTTGCATCAAACGGCGAAATTACCCCCTGTTTAATAGAAAATCTTCTTCAAAAATCAGTTGCAAAATATGATGAACAAGAACACTACAACTGCCTTTCCGCTTTTCAAAAATCTTTAAGAGGTTCTGATGCAGATGCCGCCGTTTATTATCTGGCAAAAATGCTTGTAAAAGGGGAAGATCCCCGCACAATTGCGCGCAGACTGGTTGTGTGCGCTTCTGAGGACGTTGGAAACGGTGATTGGCGCGCGCTTTTAGTTGCAAATGCAGCGTTAAACGTTGTAAATAATATAGGCATGCCGGAATGCAGAATTGCTCTTTGTCAGGCTGTTGAATATGTTGCACGTGCAAAAAAAAGAAACATGAATATAACTGCAATAGATGAAGCCATGAATGATATTAAATCGGGCAAAGATTATCCGCCCCCCCTGCATCTTATGGATACTCATTATAAAGATGCAAAAAAGTACGGTTTTGGCAAAGGATATATCTATGCTCATGATAACCCCGATTATATTCAACAGTTTTTGCC
>JAJQDG010000167.1 GCA_021202305.1 Candidatus Gastranaerophilales bacterium | reverse complement strand
ATCTAATATAAAGTTTCCTCAACTGTTTATGGAAAAATATCCTGATTTAATTAACGGACTTGATATGATGCAAAATTATTTATTTAATATTTTAAAATCAGGAAAAATTTCAAAAGAAATCTGCATTTCCGATATAAAAAAAATTGAAACAGCCAAAAAACAAATCGCAGCACATGTCATGCCAAAATATGCGCTTGAAGCACTTTTTATTTCTTTAAGTAAAGACGGGAGAAATTTATGAGGCATAAAAAAACTGTCGCAATATCTATTCCGACCGGAGTTGGTGCTGAAATTGGCGGCTACGCCGGCGACGGAGGCAAAATTGCCCGAATGTTTGCCGAATATTTCAATGTTATTGTTCATCCTAATGTTGTAAACGGCGGAATTTTAAGCGCAATGACCGATGATATGCTTTATGTTGAAGGTTTTGCCTTTGATGAATTTTTTAAGGGCAATATTTCGCTTGAACCGTTAAAACCCTACGAACAAAATAAAATCGGAGTGGTTTTTGATAAAAGTATTCCGAAAGATGTATTAAATGTTCATATTAATACAATTTATGCGCAAAGAGAGGTTCTGGGGCGTGATATCCCCTATTACGAGATAACAGATGAGCCTGTCGGGGTTGAATTTTTTATAAAAAATAATATTTCAACAGGGGTTTTAAAAAATGAAAAAACGCTTTTAAATTCCGCAAAAAAACTTATTTCAAAAGGGTGCAGCGCAATTTGCGCAGTTTGTTTTTTCGGGGAGGATGCTGATAGTATTGAATATGAAAACGGGAACGGAATTGACCCTGTGGGGGGCATTGAAGCTGTGATTTCCCACTATTTAACAAAAGAATTAATAATTCCTGCTGCCCATGCGCCGGCGTTTTCATCTGTTGAAATTTTAAATAAAATTTCAAATTCAAAGACCGCTGCCGAAAATATTTCATCTACATATATGCCTTCTGTTATTGAAGGATTATCCCGCGCGCCAAAGTTGTCAAAAAACGGCAGTATTAAAAATTCTGACATCTATGCGCTAATCATCCCTCATCGTGCTTTTGGGGGAATTGCTCCGATTGCTGCTGTTGAATTTGGAATAAAAATTTGCGCCGTTAAAAACAAAATATTTGGCGGTTTATATTGCAGTGATATAGGTGCTGATGATATAATGGTATATGAAGATTACAAAAAGTGTCTGGAGGCGCTGTTATGAAAAAAATATCCGCAATGGTTCTTGCAGAAGTCGTTATGGCAATATTAATATGCGCTATCATAGTAGGCGCGTCAGTTTGCGTATTCAAATCGAATGACGTTACCAAAAGCCCTTTTATATTTTCCGTTTTAAAAAATTTGCCGGATGCAAATAAGCTTGTTATGGAAGATTGTTATAACGCAGGCGGCTGTTCAAGTCCGACATCTTTGCCCGATTCCACACTACAGTATTGTACAAGAATTGCCGATATGGTAGGCACATCGGGCGAAGTAGTGTGTACTTCAAGCGGTTCTTCCAGTTATAAATATTCAAGTATGGGTATGAACTTTAAACTTACAAACGGTGTTGCTTTTTACAATATGACTGCAAGCTGGTCAACACTTTCAAGTAATGTTTCTATTAGTTATATTGATGCATATATTGATATTAACGGTCCTAAAAACGGTGATAACAAATTGTGCAGCGATATTTTTCCTATTAGAATTTTCAAAAACGGCGCTGTTGTTCCTTCACCCAAAAAAACAATATCCGGTACATCATGCAGCCCGTATACCGATGATGAATTTTTTACATACAGGGTTATTTTAAACAGGGCGTCCGATTCTTCAAATCAAAATTCCAGAATTAAAGAAATTGTCGATACAACATCAGGTGTTACAACAGGCTCTAACCTGCCTTTTAGAGAAAGGGTTTCGTTCCTTGAAGCTTTATGCGTTTCAAACCCTGATGATATAACAAACTATTATACTTCCTCCGAAGCAACGTGCAGCGCTTACAGTCTGCTTGACGATTGCGATTTCAGCGACAGTTCAAATCCTTATTATGATGATAAAAGTGCATACTGTACAGTTGAACCCGTTAAACCCAGAGGAACGGGAATATTTAAGATTTTTGGCATATAAAAAACAAGTCTGATTTTAAAAAGCAGGAGTTGCGTCATTGAAAATCATTTTTTCAAATGCAAAATCCTGCTTTTTTACAGCAAGAAAATCTTTTGTTAAAATTGCATTTGTAAAAAGGTAATTGCATTCAAAATCTAACAGTTCTTTAAGTTCGTTAAAGTTTATATAATAGCTTTTTAATTTAATATAAAGCGTTTCAAAATCCGGATTTTTTATCACTCTTGACTTGACATAATTTAATAAATCGGTTATATACCCTTCAAATTTTGGTGCAAGTGCAAATTCAAGCGTATAGCTTGATTTTTTTATTTTAGAAAGTGTAAAATACCCTAAAATCAAATTTCTGCTTTTATCATAAAGAACAAATTGTTTGTGATTCAGTATAATTTTTTTCTTTAACGTAAGCGCCTTTTTATAAAAAGAAGGCAATGCATGAGATAAAATTACACCATTTATCAGGTTTTCAACAGGTTTTGTATCTGAAAACGTAATTTTTCTTATGTGTTCAAAATTAATATCGCTGCTTTCTAAAATAATATCTTTTTTATCAATTTTATAAACTCTTTCATGCGCCGAGTTTTTAAATCCGCACCCTTCAATAAACATGGTAATTAAAGGCGTATTTGTTTTATCTGCAATCACATAAAAAGATTCTGCGCCCCCCGAAACACATAATGACACCATGCAATTTACCAATAATTTTCCGTATTCAAAAGAATTTTCATCCAGAAGAAGTCTTGAAATTTTAACACGCTTTGTTTCTGCTTTATTAACGGTAATTAACCCCTTTACCTTTTTATCTTGCAGGGCAACGTATGACTCATTTAAAAATTTTAACTTAAAGGGTAAAAACCGGTGAAAAAAATCAACAGGAAAGGGATAAAATATAGAAAAATCAAGCCCGGATTCAACAAAGCTGTTAAGGCTTTTTAATTTGTTTTTATCAAAAAAAGTTAAGTTTTTAATTTCTGTCATAGAAAAATACTAGCATACTCAGCTTAATTTGCAAAAATGTTATCAGTACTTATAAAAATTATCTCTGAAAAAATTGCCGATTTTTATAAGACTGTCATGTATTTTTCCCGTCAAACCGTTTGAATATTTTATTCCGTTATCCCATATTTGTTTAAAATAGTTAACTTCGCTTTCAGAATATTTTTCCTTTTCAATAAAATATTTAAAAGGATAATTGCGGAAAACCTCATTCTTTAATTTTATTGCGTTTGTTCCTTTTTTATATTGCGCGACGGCTGCGCCTGCTGCCGCTGCACCTGCTGTAACTGCGAGCGCTATTATATATCCCCTTTTTTTGGAATTTTTATTTTCATTATCTGCATTTTGCCCCTTTGAATTTAATAATGAAGGGTCTGATACAAACTGCGGATAAACTCCTGTCGGCTGATAATTAACGTTATTCATATAAACCATAAAACCCCTGAATATCAGTTTTGATTATTAAAAATTAAATCGTTCACAAAACTTAACTTTTAAGTTTACAAAAAAGGATACGTAAAAAACACAAAAAATTAAAATTTTCCCGTAAACTCATTTAAAT
>JAJQDG010000004.1 GCA_021202305.1 Candidatus Gastranaerophilales bacterium | reverse complement strand
TATCTAACTCTTTTAATAAATCGTCCATTTAATTATTTTATATCAAGTGGAAAAGAGGGGATATACCGTTATTTTGCCTTTTTAAAGTTTTAATTTAAGTTTACGGCGTTTTACTTTTGTCTTGAGTCATTGCAGCTAATATTAATTTTTGTAAAGCAAAATTGAAAGAAAAAGTCAATAATAAGACTTATATATACTTTATATATTTAAAAGAGAGAAACATGAGGAGTATATTATGACAACAGTTAGCACGTTACAGACAAATTCAAACACTTATACTTATGATGAATTTGTTCAACTCGTTCAAAGCGGTGCTGTAGACACATCGGATCTTGACAGTGTCTCGGTTTTTGAAGCTTCAACAGATTCAAGCCAATGCACAGACGGCGAAGACGATGGCAAAATCGGTATAGGGTCAGCATTATTAAATATAGGCAAAGGCGTTGTTTCAGGCGCTGTTAATATAGTAAAAGGCGCATTTACGGATGAAGACGGCAATTTTAGCTTAAAACAGACACTGAAAACAGCCGGCATAACCGCCCTTTGCTTTGTTCCTGTTGTAGGGCAGTTTGTAGCCGCAGGTCTTTGCGCATACGGCTGTGTAACGGGTGCAGTCGGCATTGCAAACGGCGTATATCAAGCAGCAACCGCAGATACAGATGCAGAAGCAAAAGAAGCATTCCAATCAATCGGTACAAGCGGTTTAACTTTAGGCTTGAGTGCATACGGCGCAAGCAAAGTTGGAAGTTCGCTCGCAAAACAATACGGAAGTGGTGTTTCATCTGAAGCAACCCTTACGGAAAATATATCAACTGTAGGTAAAAATATAGGACAAGGCTTTAGCGATTATTACGGTTCAGCTTGGGAAACCGGAACCGCAGGTAAAACAGGCATAAGTAAAATAGCAAGCGGCACAAAGAGCGTATTGGGTGAAGCCGCAGAAGGCACCGTTCATAATATTGCAAATACTGCAAGCGCTGTAAAAGAAAAGGTATCCGAAAAATATAATAAGGCAACCGGCAAAACAGGCACCGTTGAGTCAGTACCGGAAAATGCAACTCAGGTAAGCGACAATACATATAAAGTAGAAACAACTGAAAATGGCAAAACAACAACAAAAACTTATAAATTAAATTCAGAAGGCAAATGGGATTATACAACGGAAACATCCACAACCACGTCAGTAACTGATAAAAATACGGGCAACACAACTGAAACCGTTAAAAATTCTGACGGTTCATCCACGAAAATCACCACAGATAAAAGCGGTAATGTAGTTGAAAAAACAATAACAAATGCTGACGGTTCATCCGTTAAAACTACAACGGACAGTTTAGGTAATACAACCGAAGTAAAAACAATGGCAGACGGCTCGACTCAAACTACAGTAAGAGATTCTTACGGGTATGAAATAAGCAGCTCTTCAACAACCAGCTCAGGCGGCTCAACAACAACCACGACTGATTTCAACTCAACCAAACTTGCAAAAGAATATAATCTTACTACAGATCAAGTAACAACCTTGAAGAATGGCGGCACAGTAACTACGAAAAACGGTACAACTCTGACAACTACTGCAGCGGATGATATGGCATCAGTAACTATTAAAACCAAAGCAAGTACAGTTGGCAAGGCAACGAGTGCAGTATCAGACTGGTTCTCAAACGCAGCGTCAACAGAATATACATCAACAAGCGGCTTATCAACCACAACAGGTACAGCAACAACGACAGAAGCAGCTCTTGCGGTCGGCTCAAAAATAACAGGCGATGCAACAATCGACTCAATGGAAGATATCTCTGAAGCTTCAACCACATACGTTACAACATCAGGCACGACAGGGGTTGAATACACACTTCAAGATTACTCTCTCCCGACGGAAGAAGAAGTTGATAAAACATACGCTGAAATATACGGCTCTGTACTTTAAAAAAATAAAATATAAAAAAAGAAAGCGGCAGGTGATGCCGCTTTCTTTTTGTTTAATATTGCAAATAACAGGCGGCTTTTTGAACTGAAACCCAAAACATGGTAAAAGCAGGCTTTTAATCAATTATTGTAACTGCGGCGCCAGAAGAATTTGTTTTAATTGTATCTAAGCTAAAACCGTTTTGTATATTATACCCGTTCATGCCTCCTTGATTATTATAAAGTGGAATATAGCGGCTATTATTAAGAGAATTATAATTTCCGTTCAAATAGGGATTATAATAGGGGCTATTCAGGTAATGATTGTTATAATTCGGGTTAAAAAACCTTTTTATGCGCGTCTGTAATGTATTTTTCTTTGGAGGGGGAGGCGGGCTGAAATAAGGCTGGTTGACCGGTATATCCGAATAATTGCTCCTGATTGAAGGCGAAAAGCCCGTTAATGTGCCGTATTTTTTCCTTAAAAATGGCTTATTGAAGGAATTAAACCTTCCGTGCGTGCGGTATACGGGGGAGGTTTTACCAATTGAAGATATTTTAATAATCTCTGCCTGAGATTCTGCATTAAGAGAAAATCCGGAAGATAAACAAATTAATAAGCCGATAATTAAAATTTTATTTTACATACAATAAAAATAACGTTTATTTTTATTTTATTAAACGGTTTATCGGGCAATAAACCTTACGGCAATTAATTATTTAACTGGCGGATTTGAAAAATTGTTTTATCAAGGTCGATTAAAAATTTGTTATCTTCATTCACAAGATATGAGGGATCATATTGCGTATTTGTAACGGGTGAAAATTTTGAATAATAATTTGCATCGTATTTTAAATTTCCTAAAACTTTTGCTTTATACGCCAAATCTAAAAGCATATAATAAGAAGGGCTCATTCCTTCGGGCTTTTCTTGATAAAGACGCTGAATGCGCCTTGCATGCAAATCAAGAAGATTGACATTTGCATTAAATTTTTGTATAGATTCATGGTTTGCAACAACGGGGCGAAAAGCTTCTAAAAATTTCATTATTCTGAGCATATCGCCCGTATATTGGGATGGGCGGTCTTTATTTAAAATGACATCCAAAAATAAAGGGTCATCTATTTTGGACTTTTGAAATTCATCAGGGGTAAATTCTTCCGCTTTATTTTCCAAATCATCAGCACCGGATGATTTTGAATTTTTATAATTAAATTCGGACTTCAAATTCGGGACACTGCCTGAATAGCCCCTTTCCTGCGTATCAAATTTTGGAGTAATTGTTTTTTGTTTTTTCTTTCTTGAAAAAAGCTTTTTTAAAAAACCGCCCGAATTTGAAGAAGCAATTGAAGATGATGAGGCCGGCGGCGCGTCAAGCTCAAGCGAAAAAACCGGCTGAACAAAAAACAAAAAGAAAAAAATAAAGGTAAAAAACAATCTCATACTTGAATTATACTTATACCTGCAAAAAAGACAATACGTAAATTAAATGGATTGCTGAATACTTAAACACGCCAGCAATTCCCAGGGGAGCTGAATTAAAGGTAAAACAAAAATGAAAAATACTCAAACAACGGCAGCGGCATAGGGCAGGTTCCCGATTGATAATTCAGACCCCACTTAAAAAGCAAAATACTTAAACAACGGCAGCGGCTTATATTTTTATAATGCCGCGTTTTGTTTTAAAAAATTTTTACCGAATATTGAAAAAGAAGGAAAAATGCATTTCTATTATTCAAATCTGGAGATGACGTAGAAGAGGATTGAGTAA
>JAJQDG010000157.1 GCA_021202305.1 Candidatus Gastranaerophilales bacterium | reverse complement strand
CCTCTTAAATTTCCTATTACCATTCCTTGCAGCATTGTTTCTTCCATAAATTCAGGAATATAAGATAAATAGCTGCAAGGAATATTTTTTGCAAGTTTCCTTAATACCGGAAGTCTTACTCCAAGCATTTTTGGCGGATTTTTAAAAAGAGAAGCGGCAAATTTCTTATAATTTTCATCGGACGATTTTTCAAGAAATCTTCTTATTGATTTTTCATCTAAAAAAGAGGTTTCTTTATTATTTTCAGGTAATTTTTTATCCGGCATTAATCAAGGCTTTCAAGAATTTCTTTCTTAGTATCAACAACAGTAAAAAGCTCGTCAGGTTCTACATTAAGCAAGCCGTTTCTGTAAAGTTCATCGTATTGTTTACTCAGCCCCGCGAAATAATCTTTTCCGACAAGAACAATTTTCTTTCTTTCTTCGCCTTCGGGCGGATAATGATTACTTGCAATTAAAGTCGCTGCTTCTTGAATTGTTGAAGCGCCTCCGGGGAAAATTAAAAATTTGTCCGCTTTTTTGTGAAATTTTTCAATCCTTTGGCTTTCTGAATCTGCCGTTCCGATAATTACACAATTTTCAAGATCCTCATCCCCCCAGAGAGGTTTTTTTACAATGGCAAGATTTTGTGCGGGCTTCATTTTTCCGTTTAAAACGGAATTTTCTTTTGCTGAATTGTACGCTGCACCCATTATGCCAAAGCTGCCGCATCCTGTTAAAATATTTTTATCTGCGATTATTAAATTTTTTGTAACATCAGAGCAGAGATTAATATATTCTGAAATTTGATCGGTTTCTTTTGAAGAACCAAGAACCGCAACCGTTTCTCTTTTTTTAGGAGCTGTTTTGTATTTATTTGCCGTAAAAGTTATTTCCGGACTAAAGCTGATTTTCATTTTTTATATACCTTTTTGTTGTTTCAATATATTTTTCATTGCGCGACTGTAAATATATAAGCGCCATGAAAGAAAGATAAAAAATCGTTTCGGTCATTTCTTCAAGTGCAAAATTGCCCAATTTTTCTCCCATTGTTCCGAAAATTATACCGATAAAAAGAAATATCCAATTGTAAACAGATAATTTTGCATGCAAAAAATAATTCCAAAGGACAAGATAGGATTTTGAAAAGATAAAATATAAAGCGGATATTCCCATAAAAACACCGTAAATTGGTTCTGCCAAAAAGCCGTATGGAATATCTTTCCACGCCCAAAATGCATTTTCAACCCCATTTACGGGAAAAAAGATTGTTCTGCCGCAATTTACTTCTCTTAAAAAGAGTATAATGCAAACAAGCGCCAGCGAATTGAAAAAATTCTTATCCGTTTTTGCACGTACACAAAAAATAAACGTTACAAGCAAAACTATAAGCTGAAAATTTTCTACATAGGAATTTTCATAAAATACAGATACCGGTGCATATTTCATTGCGGGATATATAAGCAGTAAAAATATAACCGAAAATATTGTTATAAGATGAAATTTGAAGTCTAGTCTGGACATTTTTCCTTTAAAGTAATTTTATCGGTGCAATTTTATTCTTTTAAAGTTAATTCGTCCTCGAGAGGATTCGAACCTCCGACATTCACCTTAGGAGGGTGACGTTCTATCCTGCTGAACTACGAGGACAAATTCACTTTCAACAGAATACCTATTTTTTATCACAAAAACAAAAATTAAGCTACAATATCAAGCTGTTTGATTTCGTTTGCAAGAGGCGAGGCGGGGTGTTTATCATCGCCTGCTTTCATGTAGCCGTATATGTCCGCTACTCTGGCTTTAAGGGCAGTTGTGTCATCATCAAAGAAAAGTTTTGAATAAAGGCTGACACCTTCCGTAAACCTGTAAGAATTGCACCCGTCAAAAACATGAGGGTTTTCTCTTTCAAAAGCTCTGTGTGTTAATACATTTAAGCTTAAATTATCTAATTCTTCCTGAATTGAATTAGAATTATCTTTGTCTTTTGCATGCCCTGCTTCATGCGCAATGGCAGCCGCTGTAGCTAAAATTTCGGGTTCGCTTTTTGAATCTTTATAGCGCGAATTTATAAACACGGTTGCATTCCCATCCTCTGAACGTCCAAGGCAGGCATGTACTTTTTTATCGGAAAATTTACCGTATTGAACATCAATATTTTCTTCTTCAAGAAAATCAACCACTTCTTCGCCGCTTTCAAACGGGGGGGTGATACCCATTGATTTAATATGAGAAATGTCATCTTTACTAAAAACAACCTCATCCAGTGAATCAAGCGCAGAATCAATAATGCCCTCTTGAGTTTTTCCGTTTTTTACAGGGCTAATGTAGATAACACCTTTAAGCGCATTTCTGGTGCCGAACGAGTTAGAAGAAACAGGAGCAATTCTCATAAATCAACCCTCCAAGTTCTCAGGATTATATCATAAAAGTAAGCAAAAATCAATTTATGTTGTATAATTTCTTTATGATTGAACGCTATTCAAGAAAAAAAATATCGGATATCTGGTCAAGAGAATCAAAGTTTTCGTATTATCTTAAAGTGGAAATTGCTGTTCTTGAAGCTATGTACCGTTTAGGGCAGATAGATAAAATTTCGCTCGACCATATTAAAAAAACAGCTAAATTTGATTTAGCAAGAATGGATGAAATTGAAAAAACGGTGCAGCATGATGTTATTGCGTTTTTAACATCGGTAAATGAAAATGTCGGCGAAAAATATTCGGGGCTTATTCATAAAGGTTTAACAAGTTCTGATGTTATAGATACTGCTTTTGCTCTGCAAATAAAAGATGCTTCCGATATAATAATTGACGATTTGAATCAGGTTATTGAATCCTTTAAAAAACTTGCGCTTAAAACCAAATACGTTATTTGCGCCGGACGATCCCACGGTATAGGCGCAGAAATTGAAACTTTCGGCTTTAAAATTTTAAATCATCTTGAAATGTTTAACCGTGCCAAAACAAGATTTGAATTCTCGCTGAATGAAATTTCAACAGGACAAATTTCAGGACCCGTCGGCACGTATTCAAACATTAACCCTGAAATTGAAAAAATTGCACTTGGATTATTAAATTTAAAACCCGCTAAAATTTCAACCCAGATAATTGCGCGCGATATTCATGCAAACTATATTTCGGCTCTTGCAATTATTGCATGTGCTATTGAAAATTTTGCCGTTGAAATCCGCCACCTTCAGCGCTGGGAAGTTGCAGAAGTTGAAGAAGGCTTTGGCGAAGGGCAAAAAGGTTCAAGCGCAATGCCTCATAAAAAAAATCCTGTCAAATCTGAAAACCTAACCGGTCTTGCACGTGTTATCAGGGGCAATTTAACTTCCGCCATGGAAGATATTGTTCTCTGGCATGAAAGAGATATTTCGCATTCTTCGGTTGAGCGCATAATTTTCCCTGATTCTACAATTCTTATCGATTTTATGCTTGCAAGGCTGAAAAATTTAATTGATAATCTTGTTATAAAAGAAGAAAATATGAAAAGAAATGCTGATAAATACGGCTGCATTATGTTTTCTCAGGCATGTCTTTTGAAATTGGTTGAATCCGGAAAAACCCGTGAAGCCGCATATGAAATTGTGCAAAAAGAAGCACTTGAAGCATTTAATTCAAACGGCAATTTTAAAAACAATATGAAAAAATATTTTTCACCGGCTGAAATTGAAGAATGCTTTGATTATAATCGCTATTTAAAGA
>JAJQDG010000214.1 GCA_021202305.1 Candidatus Gastranaerophilales bacterium | reverse complement strand
GAAATGAATACCCTTTTGAAATTATATTATCAAGCCCGATTTTATCCAAAACATTTTTATGCCACCCGTTAAAACCGCCCGTTAAATCATTAATAGGACAAAAAAGAATAATTTTAGAATACAGGGAACCCATTTTTGAAATTAAATTGCGCAAAATGCTCCAATTTTCAACGCCCCCGCCTTTTATATTTCTTGAACCTATGACAAAATCATATTTTTCAAGATTTTCTAACATCAAAGGTAAATATTCAGGCTTATGGGAAAAATCCGCATCCATTTCTATAAAAGTGTCATATCCTAAATTTATGGCATATTTGAAACCGTCAATATATGCGCTTGCAAGCCCCGATTTTTTTGCCCTTTTTAAAATATAAATCCTTTTATCGCACATTGAATGTACAATATCGGCAGTATTATCGGGCGAATTGTCATCTACTATAAGTAAATTGATATCGGGACAAAATTTAAAAATTTCCTGTATAAAATTTTTTATGTTTAATGCCTCATTATATGTCGGCACAATTACTATTGGTTTCATCTCATCTTACCTGTACAAAATCGCAGCTGTCATAAAAAAGCGCCGTTAATTCCTTTAGCTCACTTTCCCCAAAAGTCTGCGCATTAATATAACTTTCATCTACATGTTTTGATTTTTGAAATTTTTGTAGATAATATCTTTTAATTTTTCCAACTTTTTTAAATTCTTCATTTATTTTACCAAAAGAATTAAATGTGTGAAGCCCCCGGACAACAGTCGTCCTAAATTCATAATCGGGCGCTTTTGCAGCCAGAAGGCGCATGGATTGTTTAATTTTTTCAATATCAATATCAAGCCTTACAGCAGTTTTATATTCATCGAATGCGGTTTTTATATCCATTGCAATATAATCCAAAAGTTTTTCATCAAGCATTTTTTCAAGCATAAAGGGATTTGTGCCGTTGGTATCAAGTTTTAGACAAAATCCCAAATCTTTTATTTTTTTGGCAAATTCAGGCAAGCTTGAATGTATTGTGGGTTCACCGCCCGATATAACAACGCCGTCCAATTTTTGCTTTCTTGTTTTTAAAAAATCAAAAAGCTCATATTCTTCCATATAAGAAGAAAACGGGGGAATAACAAGCTCCGGATTATGACAAAAAGGGCAGGAAAAATTGCAGCCCGATAAAAATACAACAGCTGCAATTTTACCTTTATAATCAATCAAAGAGGATTTTTGCAATCCTCCGATTAACATATTGCTTCCGTTTTGGATTGGGCTTTATCTTCCACCTTAAAGGTTTTGCGCATTTCGTATTCCGCTTTTTTACCTTCGTTCCATTGGCGTACAGGGCGGATATAGCCCACTATTCTTGTAAATACTTCGCATTCTTCGCCGCATTTCGGGCATGTGAAGTGTTCGCCTTCAATATACCCGTGGTTTTTGCATGTTGAAAATGTCGGTGAAAAGGTAAAATAAGGAAGTTTATAATTATTACAGATTTTTTTAACCAGATTTTTCATCGTGTCAATATCATGAATGCGTTCGCCCGCATAAATGTTAAGAACGGTGCCGCCTGTGTATTTTGTTTGAAGTTCATCTTGATTATCCAAAACCTCGAAAATATCATCCGAATAATTGACGGGCAATTGCGAAGAATTTGTGTAAAAGGGTTTTGCGCCTTTTTCATAATAATCTTTATCGTTTGCAACTTTAATGGAAACAAGATTTTTCTTATCCATTTTTGCAAGACGATATGAAGTTCCCTCGGCTGGAGAGGCTTCTAAATTATAGTTATGACCTGTTTCTTTTTTATAGAGTTTGATTGTTTCTCTCATATAATCCATAACACGGAGTGCAAATGCCTTGCCTTCTTTTGTTCCGATACCGGTATTTAATAAATTCAAACACGCTTCATTCATGCCGATAAGCCCGATTGTTGAAAAATGGTTTTTCCAGTATACGCCGTATCTTGCTTTGATATCGCGCAAATAATGTTTCGTATAAGGATAAAGATTGTTTTCGGTCAACTGCTCAATAACTTTTCTTTTTTCTTCAAGGCTTATTTTTGCTATTTCCATTCTGGATTTTAATATTTGGAAAAATTCTTCTTCGCTGTTTGCAATAAAAGCAATTTTTGGAAGATTTATCGTAACAACGCCGATTGAACCCGTTAGAGGATTAGAGCCAAAAAGCCCGCCGCCCCTGTATTCTAATTCGCGATTGTCAATTCTCAAGCGGCAGCACATGCTTCTTGCATCTTCAGGGTTCATATCCGAATTAATAAAGTTTGAAAAATACGGAATGCCGTATTTTGCGGACATTTCCCAAAGACCGTTCAAATTTTCGTTATCCCAATCAAAATCTTTTGTAATATTGTATGTCGGAATAGGAAATGTAAACACTTGCCCCTGCGCATCGCCTTCCATCATAATTTCAAAGAAGGCTTTATTTATCATATCCATTTCATTCTGGAATTGTCCGTAAGTATCTTCTTTAATATCGCCGCCTATTATAACGCATTCATCTTTATAATAAGAAGGAACGTTTAAATCCATTGTAATATTTGTAAACGGCGTTTGAAAACCGACTCTTGTCGGTACATTCAAATTAAAGATAAATTCCTGCATTGCTTGTTTAACTTGAGCATAAGTTAATTTATCATACCGGACAAACGGCGCTAAAAGTGTATCAAAATTAGAAAATGCCTGCGCGCCAGCGGATTCCCCCTGCATTGTATACAAAAAATTAACCATCTGCCCCAGAGCGGTTCTGAAATGTTTTGCGGGTTTTGACTGCACTTTTCCCTGAACTCCGGTAAAACCCTGCATTAAAAGGTCTTTCAAATCCCAGCCTACACAGTAGCTTGCAACAATATTTAAATCATGAATATGGATATCGCCGTTCAGGTGCGCCTGTTTTACTTCAGAAGAATAAATTTTGTTAAGCCAGTAGCTTTTTGAAACGTTTGAAGCCAGATAATTATTCAACCCCTGGATTGAATAGCTCATGTTTGAATTTTCATTAACCTGCCAATCGATTTTTTTAAGGTAATCATCAACCATATCAACATTTGCCGATTGGATGAATTCCCTTAATTTAGAATGCTGTTCGCGATATAAAACGTAGTTTTTGGCGGTTTTTTTATAATCTGAAGAAAGAAGAACGTATTCAACAATATCCTGTATTTCTTCAATAGAAGGCGCGCGCAGATTACCTTGTTTTTTTTCAACCATTTTACGCGTGATATCAATTACCTGCCTTGTCAATTGGCGGGCTGTTTGCGCATTAAATTCATTGGTGGTATTTGCCGCTTTTTGAATTGCATTAGTAATTTTTTCGCTGTTGAAATCAACAATTTTTCCGTCCCTTTTTACAACCTGCTGCATATTTTGCCTACTCCTTACCGTATTTTGCTGTTACCTGAGCCGCCTTAAAATTTTCAGGCGGAATTTATTAACTTTCGGATTTTTGCGCATGACCAAACCAAATCAGGGGTATATATCATCTCTAATTCAGTGACAGCTATTATCTTTACACCCAAGTCCGTCAGACAATTGTAACTCTTTAAATATACCCGTGTCAAATTAATTTTCCATAAATAATTTGTTCGGAGGATATCAATTTTAATCTATTGTGCGATAATACCCGATTTTAATATTTCTTAATTTTATGACGATTAATTAAGATAGAATTTGCGGGAAAATTAATATTTTGGCTTTTTAAGGCATATTA
>JAJQDG010000196.1 GCA_021202305.1 Candidatus Gastranaerophilales bacterium | reverse complement strand
CTACAATTTCGGATTCACCTTCTGTTTTTATATTTTCATTTGAATTTTCTTCATCATTAATAAGCGTTTTTGCTTTTTCTTTTATTGTTCCCTCAAGTTCTTTTGCTATTTCCTGCGCTTTTTTTTGAATTTTTAATTCCTGCTCTTTAACCCATTCGTCAATTTCTTCATCCGTTTTTGCTCTTGAAACCAAAATGGAAAGATTTAACAGCGTTTTTCCTTCATCATTTGTATCAATCAGCATTTCAAAATCTTCCGCGCTTATTTCCATATATTTTGAAACAACTTGAGTTAATTCTTCCTTCAACATTTGGATTGCGCGTTCCGAAAAACCGGCTCTATCCTGCATAAGCACGGTTTTTAGCCTGTTTACGGCTAAATTTTTTGTCGGGTCATTTTCTTCTTTCGTTGAATTAAAAAGACTCAATACCTTATTATAAAGTTCCTGGAACAAATCTTTCATTTTGCTGCCCTCACTTTTTCAGAGAGAAATTTTTTCAATTTTCCAAAAAATGTAGTCGGGCGGTCAATATCCAAAAACGGAACATCCTGCCCCTTTATTCTTCTTGCAACGTTCATATAAGCCTGTCCCGCCAGAGATTTTTCATCATTTACAATGGGTTCGCCTTTGTTTGTTGAAGTAATAATTCCGACATCCTCGGGAATTACGCCGATGAGTTCTGCAGATAAAATACCGACTACATCTTCAACACTCATCATGTCGTTGCTTTTTATTAAATTCGGACGAACACGATTTACTAAAAGACGATAATTTTTTACTTCTTCTTTTGCTTCTAAAAGCCCTATAATTCTATCTGCATCACGAACCGCCGACATCTCAGGCGTTGTTACAACAATTGCTTCGTTTGCGCCTGCAACGGCATTTTGAAAACCCTGCTCAATGCCTGCCGGACAATCTACCAGAATATAATCAAAATCTTCTTTTAATTTTTCGCATATATCTTTCAATTGTTCTTCCGTAACAGCAGATTTATCCCTTGTTTGCGCGGCTGCAAGCAAACAAAGGTTTGGATTTTTCTTGTCTTTAACAAGAGCTTGTTTTAGCTTGCATCTTTCTTCAACAACATCAACTATCGTGTAAACAATGCGGTTTTCAAGCCCCAATAGCAAATCAAGATTTCTTAAACCGATATCCGTATCTATTAATACAACCTTGGCACCGTCTTTTGCAAGTGCGGTACCTATATTAGCGGAAGTTGTGGTTTTGCCTACGCCACCTTTTCCGGAGGTTATGACTATAACAGAACCTGCCATTATTTTCTCCTTTAATCCTGTGCCAATTTGAAAAGCACTATGTTGTCATCAACAATTCTCGCTTCTTCGGGTACAAAAACCGAAGATTTAACTATATATGGTATATTGCTGCCGTCAGGACGCCTTGAATAACAATTTGCTATACGCAATTGCACCGCATTCATTTTCAGCGCACGGATTTTTGCTTCACAGTTTCCTTTAATTCCGGCATGCGCAACAGAACCTAAAACACCCCAAACAGTGATATCGCCTGTTGCCTTTATTTCGCTTCCGGGGTGGCAATCGCCTATTATTACAACATTTCCGTCATAATCTAAAACCTGCCCCGAGCGAAGTGTTTGATTTACATATATTGTATTTTTTGTATCAACCACAACCGGTTCATCCGTAGGTGTTGCATAAAAATCTGTTTCTTTGTCCTGAAATTCGCGTTCGTTTTCTTTTTCATCAGCTTTTCTGTATATACTTATAGTTTGTTTTTGCAAATTTATTTCTTCTTGAGCTTGCAGTGCATTTGTTTCAATTTCATCACTTTGCAAAGCGCTATCTTCGCTCTTGGGAGCGTTTTCCTCTTGAAGGGGTTCTTTTTCCGGTGAATTTTCCGTATTTTCCTCATTTTCAAAAGAAAAATCATCCCTGTTTTCAAAACCCAATCTGAATTCTTCCCTTAAATCATCCAGTGTGGAATTTTGAAGCTCGCTTGTATTTTCATTCGTTTCAAGAAAATTTCCGTTTGTTGTATTTATACCAAGCTCTAAAGATATATCCCTTACCGCTTCTAAGGTTGTTTCAACAAATGCGAGTTTGTGGCCGTAACTTTCAATCAGCGACTTAATAAAAACCATTTGCGATTGATTAATCTGAACGGCACCCAAATGCAATTTTATTGCGGCATTTTTTTCTTTAAGAGAATCCAAAATTAAAACGGCATTATCAATAATTTCTTGCGAATTTGTACCCTTTGAAAGGTCTATCACCTGTATTTGTTCAATATTCTGCATAATTTTATGTTCCCCGGGTTCTCACTTAAAAACCATGACATAAACGGTATTTAAAAACAATTATTTGTAAAGAAAAGTTTTGTCATAAAAGTGTGCGGAAAAACCCAAAAAATGCGGGAATAAGCTAATGCCGCAAGCGGCACTCGCTCCCGCCCGCCCGTAGTGTTACGGGTCAGGCTCAACGTACAGTACTGCCAATCGCCGGCGTTACGTTACGCGCGGGGCTGCTTGTTCTTCGCGTTTAACGTGCCTCTCCGTACGGGTGTCATCCACCCGCCCGCGCCGGCACTCTTACCTCTCGCAAAAAGTTGCCACCGGCAACTTTTTACTCGGCAAAGTGGTACGCTCAACGCCCCGACCTCCACACCGGCTCCGCAGCTCCGTCGTAGTGTTACGGTCGTGTGTCATCCACCCGACCTCCACACCGGCTCCGCAGCTCCGTCGTAGTATTACGGTCGTGTGTCATCCACCCGACCTCCACACCGGCTCCGCAAAAAAAAATTTTAATTTTTCCGCAAACTCACAAAAGGAAAACAGTTGCATTAAAATTTCTTTATTTTATAATGTAAGGGTAAGTTAACATTTTAAAGAATATGAAAATTAACAACATACAGGGTGAAGCATTTCAGAGTTTTCATATAAAAAGACAAAACTATGAAGAAAAATTGAAAACTCAAAATCCAACCAAAAAGCCATCGCAGAATAAAAAAACATTAATGGCAGTAGCGCTTATAGGCGCCACGGTGCCTGTTATAGCTTATAATCTTGCAAGGGGCAGGGGTCAAAACCTTAAAGACAGTTTTCAAAAATCAGGTGCGAAAGAAAAAATAAAAGCAATAGGCGGCATATTAGAAATTGACAATTTTACAAGCATTCTGGCTTCTAATGCGGGGGCTGTTACGGCAGGTGTTGCCGCAGGGGTTTTAACCGATAAAAATCCCGGCAACAGGCAGGCAAAATATAAAGAAGGAATTTTTGAATTTTTAAACAGCATAATTCCTACATGTATTGCAGCAGCAGGTGAAACAGCTTCAAGAAAAAATCCAAAACTGCAAACTGCGCCCGCCCGTGCCGCACTTATTGCAGGCTCGGTTGCAGGCGGCATGTTTATTGCAAATAAAACTTCAAACAAAATAAACGAAGAATGTTTTGATGATAAAGCAAAAAGAAAATTTAAGCCGGCGGATTGTCTTGTCCATTTAGATGATATTTTGGGGCTTTTTGTTATAGCTAAAGTTCCTTTTGTTCAAAAATTAAACGCAGATAAAATTCTTCCCCTTCTGTATGCCCGTGCCGGTTTTGAAGCAGGCGAAGCAGAAAATAAACAAAAAGCCTCCGTTTAAAAAATGTGATAGAATTTTATCTATGAAGAAATTTTTTATTTTATTTTTTTTGATATTATTACAAACAAATGTTTTTGCGCAGAATACGGATAATTCAGACGAAATTTCATCCTTA
>JAJQDG010000203.1 GCA_021202305.1 Candidatus Gastranaerophilales bacterium | reverse complement strand
AACAATAGTTGATGAAAATGATAAAAAGATTTGCCGCGCATTTATGACAGGAATTGATAAAGGTGCGTATGATTTTATGGTTTCAAAGATTGAAGAAGAAGTAAAAGATTGTGATATAGTATTGTCAAAGGCATATTACAAAAAGGAAAATAATTAAATGTCAAAAAAAATTCTTATTGTGGATGATGAAAAAGATATAACAGAAACCCTGTCTTTCATGCTTCATGCGGAAGGATATGAAGTTATAGCAGGGTATGACGGCGAAGAAGGTTTAAAACTTGCAAAAGAACAAGCTCCGGATTTGATTATTTTAGACATTATGATGCCAAAAATTAACGGATATAAAATCGCGCGCCTTCTTAAATATGATAATAAATACAAACATATCCCCATTATAATGGTAACGGCAAGAACTCAAGATACGGATAAACTGATTGGCGAAGAAACCGGCGCAAATGAATATATAACAAAACCGTTTGAATTTGAAGAAATATTAAAATGCGTCAATAAATATTTGGGAGCATAAAATGGATTTAGTCACAAATAAGACTATTGATAAATTGAAATATGACCTTGTCAGAAATAATATTATCACTTTTGAAGATATTGAAAAAGCGCAGGAAATTGCAAACGCTCAAAACACAAATTTGGGACAGGTTTTAATTAATTCTTCTCTTATAACAGAAAATGCTCTGCTTCAATTTTTAGATGAAAAGCTGCACATTCCTTTTGTGAATTTAGATGACTATGAAATTGGTAAAAAATGCCTTAAATACATTACATATTCGGAAGCAAGCAAATATAAAATGCTGCCTTTGTTTCAAATAGAGGACACTTTGACCGTTATTATGGCAGATCCTTTAGATTTATTTGCGATTGATAAAATAATAGAACGCACGGGCAAAACTATTGAGCCTGTTTTAGGCAGCCAGAATGTAATTCTAAAAAAAATTGCCGAATATTATGAATTAAAAGGAAAAGTTCAAGATATCATAACAGAAGATAAAACCGATTTTAATTGGTGCGATGAAATACACAAAGATGACCTATCCGAAGAACATTTGCAAAATTTATTCCGCGGTATTTTAAAGCAGGCGATAAATGAAAAAGTTCATGAACTTTTTTTTGAACATACGAAAGAAGAATTAGAAGTTAATTTCAAAAAAAACGGTTCTGCGTATTTAACGGGGTCTATTCCTTCACTTTTAATTAATCCTTTTATTCAAATGTTAAAGTCGCTTTGCACGCTTGATTTTACCGTATCTGAAATTCCGCAGCTCGGAAAATTAAATTTTAATGTAAATAATACTGCACTGACTGCAAGCGTTTCAGCTTTTCCCACAATTAACGGCGAAAGAATACTGCTTAAAATTTATCACCCTCCCAAAAAAATTGAAGAATTAATAAAAGAATCTTCTTCAATGCAAAAATTAAAAAATGCACTTCTGGAATCAGGCGTTATACTTGTTTGCGGAAGTTCGCTTTCCGGCAAAACCCACCTTGTGTATTCAATTTTAAACGGGCTTCTTCCTGAAGGAAAAACCGCCATGACACTTGAATCGGTAGTAAAATACAAATTAAATAATGTCTGCCAGTCAGAATTAAATGAAGCGGTCGGGTTTAATTTAGATAAGGCAATGCGCTATATTGAGTTCCAATCTCCTGATATAGTTTATTTTGAGGGGATTGCAACCAAAGAAGGGCTGGATTTTTTCACCTCACTCACATTAAAAAATAAAACGCTCATTACGGAATTTTTGGCTGATAATATGAATGAATTAAGACGCAAGTTTTCATACCCCGAATTTTCCATGTTTAAAGCCGTAATTTCATGCCTGATTTTTATTCATTCAAAAGATACGATTGAATTTTTTGACAAAGAGGCGCTAAAAAAATATTTATTTTAAATTCACGGCAGGAAATGCACTTCAAGAAATGCAATTTATAAAGCCGTTATTCTTTTTCATGCAAAATGCCTGAATATTTTTGAAGCTCGCCTGCAAGCTCTTTATGTTTTCTGTCAAAATTGGAATTTTTCCTTCTGTTTGCTTCCAGTATGACTTCTGGTATATTAAGCGCTTCATTATTTTCTGCCGCTTTATAATAATCATTTTCAAAATTTTCAGTCATTCTTAATGACCAATTTTGATCGCCGGATACTCCGGGCTGGTTGTATCTTTCTTTTATGCCGAACATATCTGTCCAGAAAATTTGAATATTTTTTGCGCCGGATGAAAAAAGTTCAACGAATTTATTTTTTCGTACCTTATTGTCAGGATATAATTCTTTAGCAGATGCGGTATCATGGTTTCCGACCATTGCGGTATTTTTAGAAGGTGCATATCTCACCTGATCGGAATCAGTCCACTGGGTAACCGTAACGCCCCCTATACCCATATCTTTGAGCGTTTGCATTGTGTTACCCGGCATATAACCTAAATCTTCCGCAATAATATTTGAAGCGCCGAGTCCTGTATCACCTGCAGCTCTTAGAACAATTTCATTTAAAATTCTGTCACAGTTTTCGCCGTTTGCACCTTTATAAATTTCGGAATAGAGCCTGCCTTCTTTATTATCTTTAATTGAATATACATAAGGATCCATAAGCCCTACAATATGGTCAATTCTGACACCGCCCTTGTTTTCATTAAACGCTCTTGAATATTTGTCGTACAAAAATTGTCCCGAATTTCCGAGTGTTCCGTCATTATTAAACAATTGAGAGGGGTCAAGAACGAAGAAACCCCATTTTTGCGGCTGTTCACTCCAGGGTTCTTTGCAGCCCATTCTGTATTCATCAAGGAACAAATCCTTGTTGCCCCAAACTTCGGCATCTGAAAACGCAACAGGAATATCGCCGATTCCTGAAATTCCATTTTTTTCCATTACCCTGTTGCCATTGTCTATTGTTTTCTTTGCAAGCATTTGAGAAAACAGAAACGAATCAATTTCGTTTGAATAATCGGTTCTGAGTTCATTTAATCTTTCATTTCTTTTATTTTGCGAAGTTCTATTGCCTTTTGTTGAAAATAAATTTCTGTCAACTTCGCTGCTCCAATTCGGCCAGTAATCGTTGCCGTTAATATCGGTCAAAATGCTATAGAGTGCATTTTTTTCCTGTTCTTCGCCATGAAGTTCTTTGAACTTTGAAAATTCACTGTCGAGTTTTAAAATTCCTGTTTTTTCTTGTTCGCTCAAAGAATCAACGTGTTCTTTCTTGTATTTGAACGTTTGATATGCTTCACTTAAAGCTTCTCTGTGTGCCTTTTGATTGTATATGTACGCACAACGCCCCGTACCTTTTTTTGGATTGTTATTAACTATTGAATTATAAGTATCTTTGCTTAATATGGCGCCCATTTTAGGTTCTGTTAATTTAGAAAGGTCAATAATTGCCGTATTGTAAGCACTTGAATTTGAAACATAAGGCGAAGCATCAGTTAATTTACCAAGACCTGCCGGCTGTTTTTGTTGTTTTGTGTACCCGAATTGCGCAAGAAAAGGATAAAGTTTTTTTGAAGAAATGTCTGAATAAGGCTGACCGATGCCCACATCTTTTTTGGTTTCCGAAGGAGAACAGGTTGTAGGCAAAATAATTGCCAGATTTTTATCTAAAGTATCAAGCCCTTCCCTTACTGCATTTTGACAGCCTGAAATTTCGTCCCCTCTTAATCTTCTGCCAAAAGACGGTGATGCAAAACTTTGAGCAAGGGTCTGCATAAAAATTCTCCTTATTAAAAAAACAACAACACAATTTC
>JAJQDG010000168.1 GCA_021202305.1 Candidatus Gastranaerophilales bacterium | reverse complement strand
GGTTTAGTTTCCCCTTTTAGATTTTTTAAAACAACATTTTTTTATAAACGATTTAGCGCGCATACAAAAATATTTGCTTTCACCCTTGCCGAAGTTCTAATAACTCTTACAATTATAGGTGTCGTTGCAGCTATTACTATACCTTCTGTTATGTCAAATAACAGAAACAGAATACTTTACACGCAGTTAAAAACTACATATTCCGATTTAAATACCGCAAGCAGGCAATTTTTTATAGAAAACGGCATGTCCGTATCTGAATATACAAGCACTTATGGTTTATCAAGTGCATTTGAACAATTTAAAAAGATATTTTTAATGACCCCCTATTCTTCAGATGTTAAATGGAATTCAACAAATGATGAAGGGGAAAATATTTTCAGCAGCGAATTTAATTGGCAAGATATTACAGGAACATATAAAAACAGTTCAACTTGCGATAATACCGGGTTTTTTCTTGATACAAAGGGAAGAATTGTTTCTTTTGATGATGCTCCCGCCAAGAATACAAACGGGCCAAAGCTTTGCATTGATGTAAACGGTGAAAATAAGCCAAACAGGTACGGCGTTGATTATTTTATATTTATGTTTACGCTTGACGGCAATGTCATTCCCTGGGGGCAAGAACATGAGAGCAACCCTGGTGAATGCGGAGAAGTTACCAATGTTACAACATGCACAATTCCAAGGGACAAATGTCAATATAGCCCAACATACTCTGAGCAATTTGCCTGCGCAAATTACGCGCTTTTGGATGAACACCCGGCTAAAGCAGGTAAAACTTATTTTAAAGATTTTACAAACGGGAGATAAATTATTTTGTAACTATTGGATATTTACAACTATATCGCTTTTAGCCCTTTAAAAAATTTTTTTTTAAAGTAATATATTTATATCTAAGGGGGGTAAAAAGTGGATAATTCTAAAAGTGAAAAAAAGCCGATAAAGGTTGCTTTTCCTCACATGGGTACAATTTCAATTGCCTGGTCCAGTGCATTAAGAAAAATGGGCATTGAACCGTTTATTCCTCCATATACAAGCAAAAAAACGCTTTCTATGGGTACAAAAAATTCGCCTGAGGCTATTTGCCTGCCTTATAAATTAATACTCGGCAATTTTATGGAAGCAATTGAAGGCGGCACCGATTATGTTGCAATGATAACATCTCCCGGTATTTGCCGGCTTGGCGAATATGGAAAAAGCATAAAAAATGTGCTTAGCGATATGGGCTATGAAGCCAATTTTATTGAAATGAATTTATATGACGGCTTTAAGGGTATGTGGAAATTTCTTGTCGAATTAACCGGAAATAAAAACCCGATAACGATTATCCGCGCAATAAATATTGCTGTCAGAAAAGTTTTTGCCCTTGATGAAATTGAGAGTTTTTATTCTTATTACCGCGCGCGTGAATATAAAACGGGCGACAGCGAAAAAGCCTATAAAAAAGCAATCCGCCTTGTTGATAAAGCGGATACTACCCGCGAATTAAAAAAAGCCTTAAAAGAGGGTTTGCGCGAAATTGCAAAAGTTGAAATTGATACGGAAAAAGAAGTTTTACATGTTGATATTACGGGCGAAATTTTTCTTGTACTGGATCCTTTTTCAAATCAATATATTGAAAAAGAACTTGGAAAAATGGGTGTGCAGACAAGGCGCAGTTTAACTGTTTCGGGCTTTTTAAAGGATGCAATAATACCTAAAATGTGTAAAAAAGGCGAAACTCATCTGGAGCGCGCCTACAGGCTTGCAAAACCATACTTAATGCGTGATATAGGCGGCGACGCACTTGAATGTATTTCCGATGTTTTATATGCAAAAGAACGCGGCTGCGACGGGCTTATCCATGTTTCGCCCTTTACCTGCATGCCTGAGATTATGTCCCAGAATATTTTTCCTAAAATGCGCGAAGATATAAATATGCCGATTTTAAGTTTAATTATGGATGAACAAACGGGCAAAGCAGGCTATTTAACCCGATTGGAAGCCTTTGTGGATTTAATGCGCCGAAAAAAGATGAAAAATAAAATTACTCAAAACGCTAAAGCCCGAACGACACATGTTAAAGAACCCGTTTAATGCTATAATCGAAATATGGAAACGCTTTCTATCTTTAATCTGAATTTAGGTTTTGAAATAGGCGAAAAGTTTTATCCTGCGGTAAAGGATTTTTCCTTTGAGCTTAAAAAGGGTCAAATCCATGCGATGATAGGTGAATCTGGTTCAGGTAAAACAATGTCCGTAATGAGTATAATCCGTCTTTTGCCAAAAAATGCAAAAATTACATCGGGGAAAATTTTATATAACGGAGTTGATATCTTAACGCTATCCGAAAAGGATATGAATAAAATCAGGGGCAAAAGAATTGCTCTTATTATGCAAGACCCCATGACATGTTTAAATCCGCTTTATACTATAGAAAATCAAATGGTTGAAGCTATTCTGGCACACAACAAATGTACAAAAAACGAAGCCCGTGAAATTGCCCTTAAAAATCTTCTGGATGTAAATATTAAAGATGCAAAAGACAAATTAAAAGTATATCCCCATGAATTGTCGGGCGGACTTAAACAGCGCGTGGTTATTGCAATTGCCCTTTCTTTGGATCCTGATATTATAATAGCGGATGAACCCACAACCGCGCTTGATGTTACGGTGCAGGCTCAAATACTGGAAATTTTGGCGCAAATAAAAAATAAAGGCAAATCCATAATTTTAATTTCCCATGATTTAGGAATAGTAAGCCGTTATTCCGATTATATTTCAATAATGTATTCCGGGCGCATTGTAGAGGCTGCGCCTTCGCATATACTTTTTAAAAATCCAAAACATCCGTATACTAAAGCTTTAATGGAAGCGCTTCCCTATTCAAAAGAAAAGCGCCTTAAAAATATCAAGGGTGCGCCGCCCCCCATTACAAAACCCGTGTGCGGGTGCGAATTTCACCCGAGGTGCGAATATAAAGAAGAAATTTGCAAAAATAAAATTTTTACCCTTGTCAAGCAGGAAGATAATTCAAAAGCTGCATGCCGCCTGTATGATGTTTAAGCATGGACTTGAAGGACAATTTTTTATTTGTCAATAGCAAAAAATAATTTTTACATTAGAAAATATTTTGTGATTTTTGTATCTTTGCCATGTTATAACATGAGTATCGGAATTATTTCTTATGGGGAAGTAAATAATGGAATATTTGAGCAAAGAAGAAATCAAACAATGGCGCAGTTCTTTAGAGAGAATTACCCTTGAGGAGTATGCAAAAAGGCTTGGCAAAGAGCTTAAGAGCGAAAAACAAACAAATGACATAGTGGATATTGTTCTTGCCGGTCAAAGCTCAAAATATATTTCAGATGTTAAACCCAAAGCAAGAGAAGCTGTTATTGAAGCTGCGCAAAAAACTCTCGAAGCCGAGGCTGAAAACAAAATGTACCGCGAAATTTTAAAAGACGGTAAATTGTGCAGGCTCAATTTTAATAAAGCGTTAACCGAAAGAGAACAAAAAGTTTTAGATTATTTTATTCAAAATATTGATGTAATTGTATATGCTAAAGATTTAGCAAAAATTTTGGGCTTGCCTACGGATTACGTTTATAAATATATAAAAAATCTGAGAGCAAAAATTGCTGAAGACGTTCTTCAAAATGCTGTTAAGGGCGGCTATAAATTAAGCATTTAGCCTTTATTGGAAAAAATTACCTTAAAGAAAGAAAACAGGTTTTGGATAAAGAAGAAAGTTTTTATAAAAGCTGTTTTGAAGATTTAAAAAAAGAGCTGGATTT
>JAJQDG010000119.1 GCA_021202305.1 Candidatus Gastranaerophilales bacterium | reverse complement strand
ATTCTTTATTTTGAAGGCAGCCAAAAATAAATTTTATTTTTTTATTTTTTTCATATTTTTCTAAATATTCAGCTAAAACCCTTGCGCCGTCTTGATTATGACAGCCGTCAACAAGAAGATTTTGCCCCTTAAATTTTATTTTTTCCATTCTGAATTTCCATTTTACTTTTGAAATTGCGTATTTTACAGTTTCAAGCGGGATTTTAGATTTATTGTTTTTGTCAAATGATAATAACCCGATGGCGCAAAGTCCGTAAAGCGCAAGTTTTAGATTTTCGCTCTGAAAATCTCCGGCTAATGAAAAGGGGCATTTTTCATTATTTATAAACGCAAAACCATTTTTTGCAAAAATTTTAGTATCGGATTTATAAATCAATGCGTTTGTTTTTTTTGCTGCTTCAATAAGAGTTTTGTAAGCCTTATTTTCTTCTAAAAATACAACGGGGGAATTTTTTTTCATTATTCCGGCTTTTTCAAAAGCAATTTTTTCAATTGTTGCGCCAAGGCGTTCCCTGTGGTCAAATGAAATTGAAGTTATAATTGAAACAAGCGGATTTTTTATAACGTTTGTTGCATCAAATCTGCCGCCGAGTCCTGTTTCAATTATTGCTATTTGAACATTTTCATTTCTAAAGTGTAAAAAGCAGGCTGCAGTTAAAATTTCAAATTCGGTCAAACCTATTTTGTTTTCTTCATCTTTTTTGATTATTTTTAAAATATATTCATTTAATGTTTTTTTTGAGATATTTTTCCCGTTAACGGATATTCTTTCGCAATAATCAAAAAGGTGCGGGCTTGTATATTTTCCAACTTTTAAACTCTTATCCTGAAGTAAAATTTTTTCTATTATCGCACAAACAGACCCCTTGCCGTTTGTGCCTGCAACGTGTATGCATTTTATTGAATCCTGCGGGTTGTCAAAAAGCTCGAGTATTTTTTTAATCCTTTCAAGCCCCAGATTTACGCGGAATTTGCCTGAACTTTTTAATATTTTTTCATATTGCACAGAAATATCTGCCGTCCTTCATTTTTAGCTGCATTTAAAACAAGAGCCGCAATTTTTTCATTTGAATTTTTAAATTCGCCGCTTAGTTTTGCGGCATTTTCCTTTAAAATATCATAATTTGCCCTTGCCTTTTCAATTTTTTCTTTTAAGGAAGATAAATCACTGTCCTCTAAATATATTGCCGCACCTTGATTTTCGATTTTTCTTGCATTAATTCTCTGATGGTCTGAAGCAGCATATGGATAAGGAACAAGAATAGACGGAACTCTTGCCGATAAAATTTCTGAAATACTGATAGAACCTGCTCTTGAAACAATTAAATCGGCTGCAAGTATCGGAATTGACATATCGTCAAAATACGGCTCAATTCTTGTATTATCAGGAATTTTAAGCTTATTTGCAACTTCTTCATAGTTTTTCTTCCCTGTTTGTAAAATTATTTTTATGCCGGTTTTATCTCTATATTGATTAATAAATTCAATTGAAGCCTCATTTAGTGATTTTGCGCCCTGCGAGCCGCCCATAATTAATATTAAAAATTCATCTTTAATTCCAAGCTCCATGCGTGCGTTTTCTCTTGTTTTATAAAAAAATGAACTTCTGACAGGGTTATTATAATGATATATTTTAGCCGATTTTATGTATTTATCGGCATCTGAAAATGCCAGATTAACAGCTTTTGCACTTTTTGCAAAAGCTCTTGTTGTAATTCCGGGGAAGCAGTCGCCGTCATGCAGCACATAGGGAATTTTTAAAAATCTTCCCGCAAAAAGGACAGGTGCGCAAACGTATCCGCCGGTTGCAAAAATCACATCCGGCTTATATTTGAATATAAAATAAAAAGATTTTAAAATTGAAATAAATAAGCAAAACAGCCAATTTAAAAATTTAAATGAAAATTTTCTCGGCATGCCGGAAACACTTGTCGAAAGAAAATTATACCCTCTATCAAGAGCAATTTTATATTCTTGATTTTTTTTATTACCGATATAAAAAATATTTTCTTTTTTTGCCCCTCCGCTTATAAGTTCATCTATAACAGAAACGGCAGGATAAATGTGTCCGCCCGTGCCTCCGCCTGTTATAAAAAAAATTATTTCAGATATATCTTTGTTCATCGTATGGTTTAATCCTTTGTACTCTTTTTTTAGAAATATTCAATAAAACCCCGAGCATGCAAAGCGAAATAAAAAGCGAACTTCCCCCGTAACTTATAAAAGGAAGCGGAATTCCCGTTGCGGGAAGCGCCGAACTTGCAACGGAAATATTCATAAGCGCCTGAAAACCTATTGAAAAGGTTATGCCTATACTCACTAATTTGCCGAACATATCAGGGCTTCTTGCGGCAATTACAAAACCTCTTTGTACAAACATTGCAAAAAGACAGATAATAAAAAATGAGCCTAAAAAGCCGAATTCTTCCGCAATTACCGCAAATATAAAATCTGTATGTCCTTCGGGAAGCCATGATAATTTTTGTTTGGAATTTCCGTATCCTACTCCAAAAAATCCCCCGCTTGCAAACGCAATGAGTGATTGAATTATGTTATATCCCGAATTTAAAGGGTCTTTATTAGGGTCAAGCCAAACGAGAATTCTCTGTTTTTGATAATCTTTTATAAAAAGAGAAACCGCACCCCCTAGAGCAAGTATACCCAATAAAATCTGCTTTGCAGAGCCGCCCCCCGACATATAATAAATGACAAGTGCGGTTGCAAATAATAAAATTATCATGGAAAGATTTGGCTGCTTGTACACAAAAAGCAGCATTATCGCAAAAACTATGTAATATGGAAATTTCGCGGCGTCAAAAATTGAAAGGTTTTTACAAAAAATTGAAGCAAACATTAAAATTACGGCAGGCTTTGCAAATTCTGAAGGCTGAAATTGCAATGGTCCGCACACAAACCAGCGTTTGGCTCCGTTAACGGTAAGCCCGAATTGAGTAAATTGAACCAGAATAAGCAAAATTAGCACAAAAATTGAAAACGGCATGGCGTATTTTTTTAATTTTTTATAATCATGCTTTGTAAAAAATATAGCTGCGCAAATGCCGGCTGCAAGCCATATAAGCTGTTTTACGGTAAAATGCAAAGGGGAAAGCCCCTCTATAACAGCTTTTGAAGAACCTGCCGAAAATATAGCCATTATCCCTATTATGACAAGAAAAATGGTAACTATAATAAGAGTTCTGTCAGGCGGCGAAATTATATATCCGCCTTCTTCGGTATAATTATTCGGAAGCTCTTTTCTGTAAGACATAATCTCTGAAATATTCTCCTCTGGCTTCAAAATTGTCAAACATATCAAAACTTGCACAGGCAGGCGAAAATAATACAACGTCAGGTTTGTTTTCAGCCGCTATTTCAACAGCATCTTCTAATGTTTCAGCCTCTTTAACATTATTGAATCCGCCTTTTATAAGCGCGGTTTTAAAACGCTCTTTTGCTTCGCCGATTAATACAACTTTTTCCATACGATTTTTGATAAAAGATACAAATTCATCTAAGGGCGTATTTTTGTCGCGTCCGCCTGCAATCAGCGAAACGCGCTGCCCCGGAAAAGAATTAATTGCAACATTGCTGGCTTCGGGGTTTGTTGCCTTTGAATCATTGTAATAGGAGGTTTTGCCTATTTTTCTTATAAATTCAAGCCTGTGGGGCGGTGCTATAAAATTTTTAACAGAATCGGCAATTGTTTCATTATCCAATTTTAAAAGTTTTCCTGCAATTATTCCGCACATTATATTTTGATAATTATGATTTCCTTTAACCGGAATATCTGTTATTTCAACAAA
>JAJQDG010000126.1 GCA_021202305.1 Candidatus Gastranaerophilales bacterium | reverse complement strand
GTTTTTCCCTGCGCATTTTTGCCCGTAAAGAGAGTTTTATTTTTTTTAAATTCAAATTCAAAATTTGAATAATTTCTAAAATTTTTAAGATTGATTTTTTCTAAAAACATAATTTTATACTATAATAAAATCGCGCGCACTGAAAGAGGAAGTTTATATGTTTGATGTTGTTACAATAGGTTCGGCCACTCTTGATGTTTTTGTTGAATCGGATGATGCTAATATTGTTTCTGTGTATTCAAAAACAAAAAGAAGCGATTATATGTCTTTTCCATACGGCAGTAAAGTTGAAATAACCGATTTTTCAAGAAATCTCGGCGGCGGCGCGATAAATACGGCAATAAATTTTCAAAATTTAGGCTTAAAAACAACAACAATAGTAAAAACCGGCCATGATGAAATGGCGCCTCTTATAGAAACCAAGATTGAATCTATGGGAGTGGATACTTCCAATATAATTCATTCTAAAAGCGGGCTTACCGGTTTTTCAATAATTCTGGTCAGTTTTCAAGGGGATAGAACCGTCCTTGCACATCGCGGCGCAAATGCAAAAATAACTGAAAAAGATATAGATTTTGAAAAATTAAAAAATGTCAAATGGATTTATATTGCCCCGCTTTCGGGAGAGTCTAACAAGCTTTTGGATAAAATTGCGCTGTTTGCAAAAGAAAACAATATAAAACTTGCCCTGAATGCCGGTACAACGGCAATAAAAAAGGGCGAAGCATATTTTAAGAAAATAATTTCTTCATGCAATATTCTTATTTTAAATAAGGAAGAAGCGAGCCTTTTAACTAAAATTGAAGTACGCCCTGACACCAAAACAGAATTTTACTCAAAAGAAATCATCCATCCCGATTTTAAAAGAATGTTAAAGGCTTTAAGAAATGAAAATAATTCAATTGTCCTTATAACAGACGGTAAAAATGGCGCCATAGCCTACGACGGCAAACAGTATTACAAGGCGCCCGAATTTCCGGCAAAAGTGCGCTCTACTTTAGGGGCAGGCGATGCCTTCAGCTCTACTTTTGTTGCTTCAATGGAAAAATTTAACAACGATATAGCTAAATCCATAAAATACGCTTCTGTCAATTCGGCAGCCTGTGTTGAAGTGTTTGGCGCTCAAGAAGGGCTTATTACTTTTGATGAAATGAATTCGCGCCTTGAAAAAAATCCTGATTATAAAGTGCAGATAATATGCGGCTAGATAAATTTCTGAAAGTTTCAAGAATTATAAAAAGGCGCACTTCAGCAAATGATGCCTGCAATATGGCAAGAGTTTTTGTTAATGATAACCCCGCAAAGCCCGCAAAACAGCTTAAAGAAGGGGATATTCTGTCAATTGAATATAAAACCCGCACACTGACCGTTAAAATTTTGAAAATTCCAACCGGAAACGTAAGCGTGAATGAAGCGGGTGATTTATATGAAATTATTGAATAGAGTGCGCTTTAAAAATTTTTCCGCAGACTCTTTATATAAAAGCAAAAAACTTATTAAAATTCAGCAAAATAAACCTTTTGACCTACACTGAATATACCACGCGCCGGATACAGTTTACACCTAATAAATGAAGTCAACCGGAAAGCTTTTTTGTAAAATGTATTTGTAAATATTTATTAAGACTTTGGGGAAAGCGAAAATACCGTATGAGTGAAATTTTTGAAACGGATTCATACAAAAAAGTTGTGCGTGTATCTGATGAGGAGCTTGCTGAACTCTGGAAAGTATATCAAACGGATAAAACAAATAAAACCGTCAGAGATAAGCTTATAGTTCAGTATATTTATTTAACCAGATATGTAATCGGGCGTATAAAAGTAAACCTGCCGCCTAATTTTTCGTATGAAGATATTTTAAGCTACGGGATTGAAGGCTTGATTGACGCCATTGAAAAATATTCGCAAGACAGAGGCGCAAAATTTGAAACCTATGCGCTTATGCGCATAAGAGGCTCAATTATTGATAAAATCCGTGCAAATGATTGGCTCCCGAGAACAGTAAGAAAAAAAATAAAAGAAGTAAAAGATGCAATGAGCCAATTAAAAAATGAACTCGGACGTTATCCCACAAATGCTGAAATCGGCGCAAAATTAAACATAGAAAAAGAAAAAGTTGATGAAATTCTGGCACAAGATACAGGCATAGGCTCATTATACGATAAGAAAAATCTGGGCGATGAATCGGTTGAAATAATTGATACAATTGAAGATTCAAAAAGCGAACGCCCCGATGAAGCCGCAGAAAAAAAAGATGCCAAAAAAGAGCTTGAATGCGCCTTAAAAAGACTTCCTGAAAGAGAAAGAATGCTTTTGGTATTGTATTATCATGAAAATATGACCCTGAAAGAAATAGGTGAAACAATTAATGTATCTGAATCAAGGGTTTGCCAGCTTCATGCTCAGGCGATAATGAAATTAAGAAATATTCTGAGTTCTTCAAGGCAGGAGCGCCTTTCTAAATCAATTATTCATCCTCAAAAGATAAGATATTAAGAAACAGCATTTATTTCTTTTTTCCACAATTTCAAAAAATAAACGGAAAGTATAAGATAAATACCCCACATGTACACCGTGGCAAGACAATCAGAACCGTTTAGATATGCTGTTATCCACATGATAAGCGAAAAAAGATTAACAAAAAACCATACATACCACTGTTCAATACATCTTTTTACGGTTAAAAGCTGTCCCAAAACCGAGAAAGAAGTTGTAATCCCGTCAAAAAGCGGGGTTTTTCCTCCGGTCAAAAAAAGTATTCCGCATAAAATAAAACTGCAAATTAGTGTTAAGGAAAAATAAACAATGCGTTCATTTTTGGATAATTTAGTTTTGTAAATTTCGCTTTTTTCCTTATTTATGTATTTTTTCCATTGAAAAATTCCGATAATCTCCATTGGCAGATAATATAATCCCCATAAAAGAAGATTGCCGAAAAAAGCGTTTTTAAAGGCAAGATAACAATAACAGATTGAACCTGTTATTCCGATAAAATAGCATATAATTTTGCCTTTTCCCGCAAAAATTGTATATCCTATCCCGCAAATTGCCGAAACAAGCGCAATTTTACTGTCGTTTGTAATAAAAGAAAGAAATATAACAAAAAAGACGGCACAAATGAAAAATTTTGTTTCAAATCGTCCAAAACCGGTTAATTGAGATTTTAAAAATTCCATTTTAGAATCATATCATAAGAAAATACCAAAAAGAATGCGTTTGTGAAAAATTCTGATTTTTCCGCATTCTCATAACAGAAAGGCAAAAAATTTGCTTTTGGATTTTTTTATAAATAGGATATTGAAGTGAAAGTAAATAACATAAAAGAATGCACCCCCGCATTTTCGGGCGCATTGAATAACAAAGCCGTATTAAAGGGCTTAGAAAAAATTTCAGACCATGGCGCCAGTTTTGTTGCGGGCGTTTCATTGTGTTCAGCTGCGTTTTTACGCCCTGCCGTTATATCGCGCACTCCAAATACCGATAAAGAAAACAAACGTTTAGCCTCTGCAAATTCTGTTGCATCTGCCGTGTCAAAATTTATAATAGCGGAATCTGTTGCACTTCCCATTGAAAATGCAGTAAAAAGGATTGATATAAATCCTTCAGATTATTTGAAAAAAGCAACAATAAATACACTTAAAACAAAAGGGAAGGACTTAAATCAATCTAAAAATTACAGGTTTGCAACCCAGCTCATAAAACTCGGCTCGGGCATTTTAAGCGCAGTTCCAAAATCTGTTTTAACAATTGCACTTGTTCCTGTTATTGCAGATAATTTATTCGCCAAAAAAGAAGATATTCAAAAAAAAGATAC
>JAJQDG010000100.1 GCA_021202305.1 Candidatus Gastranaerophilales bacterium | reverse complement strand
AATAAGATGTTAAACGTAACCCCAGGGGGGGGGGGGTAAGAAATTTAGGGTTTTAGGAAAGTTATTCAGACTGCCCCATTTTAAATTTTTATTTTATTCAGATAATACTTGCAATAATGACGAAAAATCTTTCCCCGCATTTACATTAGCTGAAACCCTTATCACCCTTGCAATAATCGGTGTTGTTGCGGCGATGACTATACCCGCGGTTTTAGAACACCACAAACAAACGGCTTTAAAAACGGGGCTTAAAAAGGCGCAATCTGTATTATCAGAAGCGCTGCAGCAGATTATATATGATACAGGAGTTATACCAAATATCACAAATTATCCAACACAAACTCTTTATAAAACATTAAAAACATATTTTTCAATAACGAAAGATTGCGGTATTTCTTCTAATTCAAGCTGTGCCGTTCAAAACTATACGGATGAAAACGGCGAAATAAAATCCGGAATTACGGATAATTACCGCACGTATAATAATGCGTCAAATGCTTATTCATATTTTTTTGATGATGGACAATTAATTTTAGCAGACGGGATGTTATTAATGATAGAAAACAATTCAGCAGTTACTTTATTTTCAATTGATATAAATGGTCCCGGTACCAAACCCGATAAATGGGGGCATGACCTTTTTACTTTTGAAATAGACGCTGAAACAGGTGCGCTTCTTCCTATGGGACATCCCGATAGCAGCTATACGGATGAAAATACATACTGTTCAAAAACAAGCTCAGACAATAAAAACGGCATAGCCTGCACCTATAAGGCGCTAACCGAAAAAGATTATTTTAAAAATCTGCCCTAGGATACAACATTAATAAAACGTTTGTATTTTAATTTAATGCTATTCATCGCTATTTTTGACGCCTATTTTTGGGTCAACAACTTTTTCAAAAAATTTCTTTGTTACAAAATCAACCGGTTTTGTTAAGCGCGATACTGCAATAATTGATAGGACGGCACCTAAAAATTTTGCAGGCATACCGGCTTTTGAAATTACTTTGCCCGCAGTTTTATTTTGTTTTACACCATTAAGGGCAGTATCGGTCATGTTTTTTATTCCCTTTGGCAATTTATCTGCCATTTTGCCTGCCAGTTTACCAGTTAACTTGTGAGTAGCTTTTACAATTCCAACAGGTGCAGCAACACTTACTATTCCCTGATATGCCGCTTCTCTTGCCGCCATTTTCAAACTTGGTTGTTCGCCTGTGCCGTCAAGCCCTTTTTGATATTTATCCGCAACATCTGCAAGCATATATGCTGTTGCGGGTATGTATGCAATATTTGGAAGCTGTCTTATAAAAGGCTTTGAAGAAGTTTCAAGTATGGGGCGCAAAGCCTCGCCGTATTCATCTAAAAATCCAAGCTTCCTTATAGGAGTTTCATTATAGAAATCTTTTTTAGATTTTTTCTTTTTCGGGGCGGCTTTTTCTTTGTTATTTACCGCATTATTTACGCTCTGTACGTTTGAAACGCCTGCCATTTTATTACCTTCCAAGTATAGAAAGTATCGGACACGAAATATATTGTTACTTTTTAATTATTTATTTACATTTTATTTACATTTTATTTTCCTTTACGGGCATGGGCATTGCGCGGCATATTTTGTTGAGTCAAGCGGAAAAATAAGATTTTACAATACGATAAAAACAGTTTACTTGGAATATTTTTTTTACGATACTAATCTGTGATATGGGAAAGGCTAAAAAAAGAATACTTCATAAGACTAATTCAAATCTGTATATGACACGGGAAAGTGCGGTTTGTAAAGTCAGTGAAATTATAAGAAAATCCATTTCAGATGAATCTAAAACCGTACCGGCTTTAATTACGCTTTTTGGACTATCAGCAGAAGAATTATCTGAAGCCGGGGTTCCTTATGAAAATTTGGCTGCCCTGTCAGGAATTGTGCAATAATTACAAAAACACCGTTTTTTATATAAAAACGGTGCATATTCAAACTTTAGCCAAAATAATCTATTATTTCACTGGTTGTTGTTGATGTAGTTGATGATGAACTTGATGAAGATGATGAAGAAGAAAATATTGCTTCTAAATCTTCGTCTGAAATATCATAAATGCTTGTGTCGCCGCTTGCCGCTTTTTCAGCCATTTCAGACCAATAACTTGCATCTTCCACTGCGTTTTGTATATCTTCCGATACGGTCGATGTAGTCGATGTACTTGATGTTGTTGATGATGACGATGTTGATGATGATGTTGAACTTGAAAACATTCCGGCATTAATGTAGCTTGCCATTAATTCCGTATCTTCATCAGCTGTGCCGTCTGCAATTTCTGATTGAACCTGCGCCGCAACTAAAGTATTTAACTCCTGCATAGCTTCAGAATCTACTGCAACCTGCTGTGCCGCCGTTTCATACTGTTCGTCTTCTATTTTTTCTGTTTCTGATTTTCCTGTTATTTTTTTGGCAACGCCGGTTGCAACTACGGAACCCACCATGGAGCCTACAAATTGCCCTACCTTGCTGCCGACAATTGTACCTACAGGTCCGAAAATTGAACCTATTGCACCGCCTATTACGCTGCCTGCAACAGCGCCTCCTGCCCATCCAAGCCCGCTTGCAATCGTTTTAACGCCGGTTTTTGCAAGCTGTTTAAACCCTGAAACAACCCCGCCTTCTTTAAATGCCGGAATTACTTCGGTTACAAGCCCTGTGATGCCTTCAAATGCCATTATGCCGAGTGCGCCGGTGCCTTTTAACAACTTGCCGAAAGTTGTGCTGCCAAACCAGGATGAAGCCTTGCTGACGCCGCTCATAACAGTGCTGACACCCGGGATTTTGCTTAATACTCCCGAAACTTTGCTGCCAACGCCCGAAAGTGCCGATTTAATTTTTGAGAAAATTCCTGTGCCGGCTGTTTTGGTTGATGCTGCCGCTGTTTTTTCATCTGCTATTTTTACAAATTGTTCAACCGTGCTTGATAATCCGCTTGAAGCAGTTGCGCTGTTTGCAGCTTCTTTAAAACCGCCTTCTTTTATAAGATTTATAAGTTCTTTAATTGAGCTTGTATCTGTTGCGCTTTCTAATCCGTTTGTGGCTTCAACTACGCCGAATATTGCCGTTATGGGATTACAAAGCGAACTTTTTACATCAGAAACAATGCTGGTTTCTTCATCTGTAACTTCAGCGCCGTTTATATATTTTAATGCATCAGATACTGCTGAAACGCTGCTTACGCTCATCAACAACTCCTAAATAAACTTCCTATACAAAGATAAAGTATTTTTTTCTTTGAAAATTTACCCAATTCAGATATATATGAAGATTTATTACAAGTTTTATGATACAATTCAAAGTGTTATGAAAGAGTATAATCTGAAACATTTTGCGCACATTGGAGATGCTGTATGGGAAGTATTCATAAGAAAAATTGTCATAGATACCGTTAATGTGCAAAAAGCCATGCATGAAATGACAATAAGGTACGTAAATGCTGAATTTCAGGCTTTTATTATTGAAAAAATTACTCCGAATTTAAAAGAAAATGAACTTGCTCTTGTAAAAAGAGGGCTTAACCTTTCCCTGACGGCGCAAAAGAAAAATAAGCAAAATATTCACAGACACGCAAATGCATTTGAAGTTCTTATAGGGTATCTTTATCTGAATGATAGAAAAAGACTTGATGAAATATTTGAAATAATACGGGAAAAAGAGCTATAATAAAGCCATGGACAGAACAAAAGAGTTTTTATCCACAATTTCACATGAAATAAGAACCCCCCTTACCAGCATTAAGGGGTTTTCAAAAACCATGCTTGATTCTTATGATAATTTAACGGACGAGCAAAAGAAGAAATTTTTAAAAATAATTTCAGAACAATCGCAAAGGCTTATAA
>JAJQDG010000183.1 GCA_021202305.1 Candidatus Gastranaerophilales bacterium | reverse complement strand
GCTCCCGCTCCCGCGCCCCTGGGAATGAGCTTATGCCCTTCGGGCATTTGCTCCCGCTCCCGCCCTGTGGCTGCGTTTAATTTTTGATTCATTTTTTACTCCCCTTTTACATTATTAACAATATTTGATAAGAAGCACAATTAAGGATTTATACGGACATTGCAAATTGTTCAATTATCTTAGAAACCAGAAGCGAAAAATCTTTTTGGTCATGTTTAATAATATCTAAAACCTTAACATGCCCTGAATAAAGCTCTATCATTTCTTTGGCGCGTAAAATAACAGGGTCGTTTGTTTTTGCCGGATAATTTGAAATTACAACTCCCAACACTTTTATGTTGTTATTTAAAAGACACTCAATTGTCATAAGAGTATGATTTATTGTGCCAAGGTCGGGACGCGCAACAATAAGCGCGGGCAAATTCAGCCTTTTTATTAAATCAGCCATTAAAACCCCTTTTTTAACAGGAACATATATGCCGCCCGAGCCTTCTACTATGACGTTATCGCATTCTTTTTTTAATTTTGAAAAATCAACGGCAACTTTTTCTAAATCTAATTCTACGCCGTCAATTTCGGCAGAAATCAAAGGATTTGAAGGGGTTTTTGTAACATAGGAGCTTTTTGCATTGCCGCCCACCATTTGAGCATCCGATAAAACATTTTCTGCAACTCCCGATTGGAAAGGTTTAAGATAAGCCGCAGTTTCACCATCGTTTCTTAATTGTTCGCAAATGCCTTTTGCAACATAGCTTTTACCGACATCCGTATCGGTTCCGGTTACAAAAATATACATAAAAGACGCCCCCTCTCCTTTTTATTCATTATAACAGATTTTTTGATATAATAAAAGCGAGATGAAGATTGTAATTCAAAGAGTAAAAAATGCAAGCGTATTGATAGATAATAAAATTTATTCTTCAATAAACGAAGGATTGCTGGTTCTTTTTGGCGCGCAAAAAGGCGATAAAAAAGAATTTTGCGAAGTGCTTGCGGATAAAATTTTAAATTTGCGGATTTTTTCTGATGAAAACGGCAAAATGAATTTATCACTAAAAAATATCAAGGGCGAAATTCTTGTTGTTTCGCAATTTACCCTTGCTTCCGATTGCAAAAAGGGGCTGCGCCCTTCTTTCGACAATGCCGAAATTCCAAACATTGCAAACGGGCTTTATGAATATTTTACAGAAAAATTAAGAAAATCAGGGCTTTCCGTTAAAACAGGGATTTTTGGTGCGCACATGGAAATTTCGCTTGTAAATAACGGACCTGTTACATTTATTCTGGAAAAAAATAATGGACATTCTTAAAGATGAAATTGTAAAAATAATTCGTGAAAAAGCCGAAAAATACAATAAAAGAGTATTTATCGTGGGCGGAGTCGCACGCGATTTAATTCTTGGTGCAAAAATTAAAGATATTGATTTTTTAATTGAAGGAAATGCTATAGATTTCGCGCAAAAATCAGAACTTATAATTAAATCCGTTCATGAAAATTTTAATACGGTAAAAGTTGAAATTGAAAATAAAGAAATAGATATCGCATCAACAAGAAGTGAAAAATATCCGATACCGGGGGGCTTGCCTCTTGTAAATGAAATAGGCATTTCTATTGAAGACGACCTTAAAAGACGTGATTTTACGATAAATTCAATTGCAATTAATATATTAACGGGCGGAATAATCGACCCTTTTAACGGCAGAAATGACATAAAAGCCGGTATTTTGAATATTTTGCATGACAGGTCTTTTATTGATGACCCTACAAGAATTTTAAGGGGTATAGATTTTAAGCACCGTTTTAATTTTGATTTTTCATCGCACTGCAAAAAGTTAATCGCAGAAATTTTGGATAATTATGATAATGAAGGGCTTAGCATACAAAGAATTTATCTTACGTTAAATAAAATTTTTTCAAATGAATTTGCAAAAGAAAACCTGAATGAAATATTAGAAAATAAAATCTATAAAATTTGGATGAAAAAAACCGAACTATCTTTAAATGATACAGACAGGCTTTTTGATATTGCAGAAATTTTTAAAACAGAAAACAAAAGCGCGCTTATTATAATGGCGCTTGAAGCCATACCATACGTTAAAGCGGATTTTAACAACGATTTTGAAATTTTTAATTTCTTCAAAAATTTTAAACCGGAGCAGCTTGCCCTTTATTATTTTAAAACAAAAGATAATGCAGCATTAAAATATCTTGGTTTAAAAGATATAAAACCTCTGATAACCGGAAAAACGCTCTTAGAAAACGGATATCAAGAAGGTAAAACAATAGGCAGAATTTTAAATGAAATCGAAAAAGAAAAAATTCTAAATCCAAACAGTTTAAAATCTAAAAAAGATGAAATACTGTTTGCACTTAAACATTTTCCGCCGCTGCCTTAAATTTATTGAAATCTTCAATTGTATCAATCCCTGTAGGGTTTAAATCCACAATTGCAATCCGGATTTTCATTCCGTTATAAAGTGCGCGCAATTGTTCTAAGGATTCTGTTTTTTCAATATCCGCCTGCTCGAGAGAAGTCATTTTCAAAAGAGAATTTCTTTTATAAGCGTATATTCCTATATGAGCATAATATGAGGCAAATTCAGGGTTTCTTGGATATGGAACCGGAAATCTTGAAAAATAAAGCGCGTTAAAATTTTTGTCAAATACGCATTTTACGCAATTTGGACTTTCTATTTGTTCTTTATTTGTGATTTTTCTGACAAGCGTTGAAATATCCGAATTTGAGCTATGTATGGCATGAAGTGCCGTATCAATAATTTCAGGCGTTATTTGAGGCTCATCGCCCTGCATATTCAGAATGTACTCAAATTCATTATGTCTTTTTGCAACTTCAGCTATTCTATCGGAACCTGATTTGTGTTCTTTTGAAGTCATCTCTACGGAGGCACCGAATGATTTTGCCTTTTCATATATTTCTTCGCTGTCTGCCGCAATAATCACTTTGCTTGCAAGTTTTGCCCTTACGGCACTTTCCCAAACCCATTGTATGACAGGTTTTCCCGCAGCTTCAAGAAGAAGTTTATTTTTAAGGCGTGTTGAAGCCAGCCTTGCGGGGATTATTATCATTGTTTTTGAAATTTTATCCATTAATAGTACCTTTCGCCAAGCTCAAGAACTTTTTGTTCGGCGGTTTTTGCAAGTTCGCTGTCAATATTTTCGGCGCCTAAATATTTTTCATACATGTAAAGCGCTTCTTTTTTCTTGTTTATTTTTTCAAGCGCCTGCGCCAATTTGAAATATGCTACGACATAATTTCTGTCTGTTTCAACAGTTTTTCTGTAATCCGAAACGGCGCCTTTATTATCATTTAGCGCCTCTTTTGTAAGCCCGCGGTAATAATAGATTTTAGCATCAAGAGGATATACTTCAGCCGCCTTATCTAAATATTTAAGGGCGCTTGCATAATCTCCTTTTTCGTAAAAACCGTATGCCAAATCAATGCTTTTAACGATGTCTTTTTGTTCAAGATAAGAAAGCATTTTTTTAGATTTTATATTGTGCGTATCTTTTTCAACGGATTTTGAAAATGCCTCTTTTGCTTTTTGTAATTCATTAGATTCAAGATAAGTAACACCCAGAGCATAGTATAGCTCAGTATCATCAGGGCTTAATTCAATACCCTTTTTATAATTTAACACAGCATTTTTTAAGTCGCCAAGCTGCCTGTAACAATTGGCAATTGATTCATAGGTAGCTGAAGTTTTGGGAGCGACCTGCTGATACGCAGCAAGCGCTTTTTGGTAATCACCCTCGTTTAAATAAGAAAGGGCAACATTATTTTTTTCTTCCGTTACACTTGAATTTGCCGCAGAATACATTTTTAATATTTCTTGATTTTTAGGAAATATTTTGTATGCTTTTTCTAA
>JAJQDG010000221.1:15049-17912 GCA_021202305.1 Candidatus Gastranaerophilales bacterium | reverse complement strand
CGCTCTTGACCGAGAGGACAAGTTGGAACAACTTGTATCCCGACAGCGGAATTGCGTAGTGCGAAGCAGCGAAGCTGCGAGTCACGCCAATGTGAAGGCTTTACGGAATGAAAAAAGTACGAAAGTACTTTTGAAATGGAGTGCAAAAGTCTGAACCGCTAGCAATTCCAAGACAGGAGCATTGTGAAGCGCAGTTTATTAATGGAGAATAACCGCGCCTGGAGGGATTCGAACCCCCGACCTTTTGGTTCGTAGCCAAACACTCTATCCAACTGAGCTACAGGCGCTTATTCAATTTTCAAATTTGCTTTACGACTCAGTTGGATAGAGTGTCATATATATTTCGTTAGAATTTTGCGTTCCCGCAAAATATCTAACAGGCCAACTGAGCTACGCACCGTACAATATTAACTTTTCAAATGTTGTTAAATACTGACACCCATTTATTTTATCAATTCAAGCAAAATAATCAACTAAAACCTTTTAGAATCTTTTATTAGTTTTTCGCTTCTGTCAACTATTGAATGCCAAAAACCTGCTTCAAGATTTTTGCCCGATTTTTCCGCAATTTCGGCGGCAAATTTTTTGTAATTAAGATCATTAGGCTCAATTTCAATCGCTTCTTTTATATAGAGCATAGCATCGTTATAAAATCCCAATCCGAAATTGGCATGTGCGCCTTGAGCGTAATATTTGGCAGGAACAGGATTTAACTCAAGCGCAGTCCCGATACAAGAAAGCGCATCTTTAAATTCTTCTTCTTTGTTTAGTATAAGCCCCTTAAAATAATACCCTTCAGCATTATTTGGATCATTCTTGATAAGTTCATCCAAACATTCAAGCGCCTGCTTGTTTTCGCCAAGCCTATAATGTATACGTGCCATTGAATTAAGAAAACTTGCATTTTTACCATAAACGGAATATTTTTTAATTATCTCTTTGGCTTCATCATATTTTTCCATATCGATCAATAAATCTGTGTATTCACAAGCCGTATGAATAGAATCCGGATATTGCTGAAGGTGCTTATTAAAAAATTCACAAGCTTTTGCGTTTAACTTCAATTCTTTGTATATGGCGCCCAAAGAATCCAATAGAGTCAAATCGCCCCTTACGGAAGGATTCTTTGCGTATAAATCTTCAAACCCGGTTTTTGCTTTTACTATGTCGCCTTTTTTGAAAAAAATAAGTGCTTCAAGAATTTTTGCCTGAACATTTATTTGAGAATTTTCACTGATTAAACCAAGATTGAACAGGGCATTATCATAATCTTTTTGTTTTTCAAAAACCCATGCAAGAAGAAGATATCTCTTGTCAATTGCAAGTTTATTTTCGCCATGTTCAATGCACAAAGAAATGGATTTTTTAATTGTTGTAATAGCTTCTTCAAACCAATTTATTTCCATATACGCTTTTGCAAGCTCAAAATAAAATTCCTGAACGGCACCCTTACTGCTTTTTATAGCAAGATGAAGATTGTTTATTGCCGGAAAGAAATCTTTTTTTGAAAGCAAAATAAGCGCTTTATAATAGTACGAAAGAGAATCCTGTTTAAATGCCAGAATTTCATTAAAATATTTTTCCGCACATTCAAAATTGTTTTCATTGTAATAAATCATTGCAAGGTCAAACTTAGCCTCTGCAAATGTTGGAGCGCCTTTTATGACTTTTGTCAAAACTTCTTTTTTATTTTCTTCTCTGATTAGCGATATCATATAAAGAATATACGGGTCATTTTTCAATTCCGCATTTAATTCCTCATATTTTTTAAGAATTTCTTCCGTTTTGCCCAATTTTAAAAGAACGCTGAAATATTTTACCCAGTCTAAAGATTTTTCTGTGCCGGTACAGATATCTTCCGCAATTTTAAGCGCTTTATTGTAGTCTTTCATACTGAAGTAAATATCATACAGTTTATTTTTACTGTGTGCATGATCAGGATCTAATTCAAGAACGTGCATGTATTCTTCAATTGCGCGTTCATAATTTTTTAACAAAATGTGCAAATCACCTATTTGAGAAATAACCTCTACAGTTGTTTTTGTATCAGTATCGTCGGATAAAACCTTGTACAAAACTTCTATGGCTTCTTTATAGAGTTTTTGATTTTTTAACTCAAAAGACTGTTTAATATAATCAATTACGCTTTCTTCCATGAAATAATTATATTTTATTTTTTTGCGCTTGTCAAAATTTTACGGTTATATTTTAATATAATAGGAATTAATTTTGGAGGTATAAACTTGTTTAAGTTAATCAAAAAAGAATTGAATGATTTTAAAGCGTTTGCAGTTAAGGGGAATGTTATTGACATGGCAGTCGGTATTATAATCGGTGCAAGCTTTTCAGGTGTTGTAAGCTCACTTGTTAATGACGTTATTATGCCTCCTTTGGGGTGGCTTTTAGGAAAGGTGGATTTTACAAATCTTTATATTACAATGCCGAATCCTGCCAGCTTATCGGAAATTCACTCTTATCCTTCACTTGAAGCCGCAAAAGCAGCGGGTGCCGTTACAATAAATTACGGGCTTTTTATTAATCAAATCATAAGCTTTGTTATTGTTGCATTTTCTGTATTTCTTCTGGTTAAATGTATAACTAAATTACAGGCAGCTGCTAAAAAAGAAGAACAGGCTCAGGTTGAAATTACAACAAAAAGCTGCCCGCGCTGCACTTCTGAAATTCCGATTAATGCAACAAAATGTCCTAAGTGTACTGCTGACATTTAACCTTTTTTATATTACAATATTTTCTAAGCCGATGTAGCTCAGCTGGTAGAGCAATCGATTCGTAATCGATAGGTCGTGCGTTCAAGTCGCATCATCGGCAGATTGTTTTGCTTCATCATTTTTACTTTTTTACT